>JAGCYX010000082.1 GCA_017960585.1 Bacteroidales bacterium | reverse complement strand
TCACGCTCGGATCGAAGTATTTGCAGATGGGCACGGCGGCGTCGCTGACGGCCTTGAGGGCCTTATTGAGCGGGGTCTTGTAGTCCAGAGCTTCGCCGGTATAGGAAATGAAGACAGTCGGGATGCAGAGGGTGTCGTCCAGGATGAAGACCGGGGAGGTCGGATCCCAGGCAGTGTAACCACGGGCTTCGAAGGTGGCGCGGATGCCGCCGCTCGGGAAGGAGGAAGCGTCCGGCTCCTGCTGGGCGAGCATCTTGCCGTCGAAGGTTTCGATGACACCGCCCTTGCCGTCGTAGTCGATCAGGGAGTCGTGTTTCTCAGCGGTGCCTTCGGTCAGCGGCTGGAACCAGTGGGTGACGTGGGTGACGCCATGCTCCATGGCCCATTCCTTCATGCCTTTGGCTACGCCGTCGGCAGTCTTGCGGTCGAGGGCGTGACCACCCTCGATGCAGTCAAGCAAGGCGTGCAGGCTCTCAGCGTCAAGATACTTGCACATCTTCTTGCGGTCGAAGACCAGTTCACCGAAATAATCGGAAGTCTTGCCAGCGGGGACTTCTGCCGGAACCTCTTTCCGTACGAAGGATTCCTTAACCAAATCAAATCTGTCCATAATTACACTATTTAAAACTAACTGATTTCCCTTATAAAGTAGAGAGGCTGGTCCACCGGACCAGCCTCTCTGATATTCAAATTTTGTTATGTTCGCTTCTTTTTTTCATGTGCCGCATCGGCTGGTGTTATACGCACAGAGAAGCTCTCAGGACCTGCTGATTCTGAGACTGCTTCTGGTTATTATTATTGAACGTGCGTTTCACTGTTTCTTGAACCAAAATTCGAGTGCAAGTTACGAAGAAAAATTGAATATGCAATAGTTTTTTAAAACTTTTTAAAAGTTTTTATTATACCTCTTTTATAATAACTACTCTTCCCTACATCGTCTCCATCATGGCTTTATACAGCGCGGGGAAGCGCTCGGCGATGACGGCCGGACGGCCGTCGTCGAAGAAGCAGTGGGTGCTCTCGGCGGTGCAGACGATCTTGCCTTCGACGCGCATCGTGTAGGCGATGATGAGCTTGACTTCGCTGAGCGATTTGACCTTTACTTCCACTTCAATCACATCTTTGAAAGATGTGGTTTTCTTATAGTTGCAAGTAACGGAAACGACCGGGGAGACAATCCCTTCGGCTTCCATGCGGTCGAAGCCGTAGCCCAGCTGGTCCAGCCAGTCGATGCGGGCTTCTTCCATGAAACGGATATAGTTGGAATGATGGGTGATCCCCATCTTGTCGGTCTCGTAGTATTTGACCTCGTGACGATACGGTTGTACGGTCATTTCCTGGGATTTTTCTTGAAAAAGGATTCATATTCCCGCAGGTCCTTGATGGCCTGCGGGCAGAGGAGCAGCAGCACGATGACGTTGATCCAGGCTGTCAGGCCCACGCCCACGTCGCCCAACTGCCAGATGACGTTCGTCTCGCGCAAGGCACCGAACACGACCATGCCCAGCAGGGAGAAACGGAAGATCCAGATGCAGAGCCGCTCGGTTTTGCGTTTTTCGGGCCGTCCGGCAAAGATCTGCATGATGCTGGACTCGCCGTAGAAGTAGTAGGCCATCACCGTCGTGAACACGAAAAAGACGAGCGCGATGCTCACGAAGGTGCCGCCGAAGCCCGTCAGGACGCTGTCCACGGCCGTTTGCGTGAAGCCGACATAGTTGTCGCCGAGCTGCGGGGCGTTCGCCACCAGCATCTCACCGGTCTTGGCGTCGAAGATATTGTAGCTGCCGGAGCAAAGGATCATCAGCGCCGTGGCGGTGCAGATGAGCAGGGTGTCCACATAGACGGAAAAAGCCTGCGCCAGACCCTGCTTGGCCGGGTGTGAGACGGCTGCGGAGGCGGACACGATGGCCCCGCCGCCCTGGCCGGCTTCATTCGAGAAAATGCCGCGCTTGACACCCATCATGATGGTGGAGCCGAGGATGCCGCCCGCCAGCGGGTTGATGCCGAAGGCGTTGGTCACGATGGCCTTGAACACGCCCGGCACGGCGTCGAGATGCTGCGCGATGACCACGAGGGTGATGATGATGTAACCCAGCGCCATGAACGGCGTCACGATGGAAGCCACGCGGGCGATGCTCTTGATGCCCCCGATGATCACGAGGCCCAGCAGGAACGCGAGTCCGAGACCGGACACGAGCGGAGACAGCTGGAAGGAGTTGCCCAGCGCATTGGCCATGCCGTTGGACTGCACCGTGGGCAGGAACGTGCCGTAGCCGATGAGGACCAGGATGGAGAACAGTACGCCCAGCCAGCGGGCCTTGAGGCCCTTTTCAATATAGGTGGCGGGGCCGCCGCGGAAGCCCGTGGCGTGCTGGAACTTGTATTGCTGTGCGAGGGTGGACTCCACGAAAGCCGTCGAAGCGCCGAAGAACGCGATGATCCACATCCAGAAGATTGCTCCCGGGCCGCCCAGGGCGATGGCCGTGGCAACGCCCACGATGTTGCCGGTGCCCACGCGGCCCGACAGGGCCACGCAGAAGGCCTCGAAGGAGGAAATGCCGTGCTGCTTGCCGTCTTCCGACTTCTCCGCGGAAGCGAAAAGCGAACGGACCATCAGTCCGATACGGCGCACCTGCACGAAGCGGGTCCTGAAGGAGAAATACAGGCCCGCCCCCACCAGGAGCACGACCAGGACGGGGCTCCAGATGATGTCGTTCAGGACGGATACGATATTCTCGAACATCGCTTATTCGGTGAGTTTCCACCAGGTCTCCAGGTCGGACGGGGCGCGCCAGTCGCCGCGCGGCGAGAGGGACACGCTACCGACCTTCGGTCCGTCGGGAAGGCAACTGCGCTTGAACTGCTGCTGGAAGAAGCGCTTCAGGAAGGTCTCCAGCCATTTCCGGAGGGTGGCGTCGTCGTAGACGCCGGCGAAGGCCTTGCGGGCCAGGAACAGCAGCTTGTCCGGGCCTGCGCCGGAGCGGAAGAAGTGGTAGAGGAAGAAGTCGTGCAGCTCGTACGGGCCCACGGTATCCTCGGTCTTCTGGGCGATTTCGCCCTTGTCGTCCGCAGGAAGCAGTTCGGGGCTGATCGGGGTGTCCACGATATCCAGCAGGGTGCTGTGGATGTCTCCGGTGGTGTCGAACTTGTTGTCGGCAGCCCAGCGGACCAGCGTACGGACCAGCGTCTTGGGAACGCTGGCATTGACGCCGTACATGGACATATGGTCGCCGTTGTAGGTGCACCAGCCGAGCGCGAGCTCGGACAGGTCGCCCGTGCCGACGACGATGCCGCCTTCCTTGCCGGCGATATCCATCAGCAGCTGCGTGCGTTCGCGCGCCTGGGAATTCTCGTAGGTGAGGTCGTGGTTGTTCTCGTCCTGGCCGATGTCGGCGAAATGCTGCTTCACGGCGGGGACGATGGAGATTTCACGGGAGGTGGTGCCGAGTTCGCGCATCAGGTCCACGGAGTTGTCGTGGGTGCGGTGCGTGGTGCCGAAACCGGGCATGGTGACGCCGATGATGTTCTCGCGCGGAAGGCCGAGGGTGTCGAATGCCAGCGCGGTCACGAGCAGCGCGAGGGTGGAATCCAGGCCGCCGGACACGCCGATGACCGCCTTCTTGCAATGGATGTGCTCCAGCCTGGTCACGAGGCCCGCCACCTGGGCGGAAAGAATCTCGCGGCAGCGCACGCCGAGTGCTTCCGGATCGCCCTGAGGGACGAAGGGATGCGGCTCGATGCGGCGCAGCAGGCACGCTTCGAAGTCGGTCGGGGCGGCTTCGCCCGCCTCCTGGACGCAGTAGGGCGGCACAGGCCCCTCGAAACCGAAGCTGTGCTCCTTGGCGCGCAGCGTCTCCAGACGCTCGACGTCCACGTCGGCGATGATGAAGCGGCTGCCACGCGCAAAACGCTCCGCCTCGGCGAGGAAGGAGCCGTTCTCGCAGATCAGCGAGGCGCCGGCCCAGACGAGGTCCGTGGTGGACTCGCCTTCGGCGCAGGAGCAATAGACGTAAGCTGCGTAGAGCCGGGACGCTGTGGCACCCACGAGGCTCTTGCGGTATTCGTGTTTGAAGAGGTAATCGTTGCTGGCGGAGAGGTTCAGGATGATCTGCGCCCCGGCCAGGGCGGCCTGTGAAGAGGGCGGCACGGGGACCCAGAGGTCCTGGCAGATCTCGATGGCAGCCGTCGCGTCGCCGATGCGGAACAGCTGGCGGGTGCTCAGCAGGATATCGTCCTGTCCCGCGAAACGGATGCGGGCGCCTCCGCAGGGAAGGGCGCGTGCCGGCGCGAACCAGCGCGGCTCGTAGAACTCGCTGTTGCCGGCCATGTAGCTCTTGGGCACGATGCCGAGGATACGGCCTCCGCGGACCGCCACGGCGCAGTTGAAAAGCCGCCCTGCGTGGCGCACGGGGGCGCCCACGACGATCATCGGCTCCAGCTTCGCGCTGGCGGCGACAATCCCGGCCACGGCCGCTTCCGCATCAGACAGCAGGCGGTTCTGGCCGAACAGGTCGGCGCAGGTATACCCCGTTACGCACAGTTCCGGGAAAACGACCACGGACGGATGCTGCGCGGCCAGGTCCTGACACAACTGGAGAATCTCCCGGACGTTCGCCGCCGGGTCGGCCACGTGCACGCGCGGCATCGCCGCCGCCACACGGATGAGTCCAAGATGCTTCATAGACGCAAAGATAGCGGATTTGCGCAAGGAATGCAAGATGCAGCCTTTAACCTTCCCAGAAGAACGCGTCCGGGAGCGGATGGCAGTTGTAGCGGGAGGCCATGGCTTCGCCGTAGGCACCGGCGGAGCGGATGGCCACGAAGTCGCCGCGGTGGCACTTGTCGATGGCGAATTCCTTGACAAAGACGTCGGAGCTCTCGCACACGGGACCGACCACATCGTACACCTCCTCCGGTTCGTCCGAAGAGATGTTCTCCACGCGGTGGTAGGCCCGGTACATCGCCGGGCGGACCAGTTCGGTCATGCTGCCGTCGATGATGGCGAACTGCTTGTGCGTACCCTGTTTGACATAGAGCACGCGGCAGATCAGCGAGCCGCAGGGAGCCACGAGGCTGCGTCCCGGCTCGAAGTGCACGATCGTGCCCTGAGGCAGCTTCAGATGCCGGCGGAAGACGTCGAACCAGCCCTCGAAATCGGCAATCGGCAGATGGTTGGGGTGCTGGTAATTGATGCCCAGGCCGCCGCCCACGTTGATGTCGCCGACCGGGCGGCCGCCGCGCTGCAGGCGCACGACCAGCTCGTTGACGCGGTTGCACAGCGCCGTGAAGTCGCTCATATCCAGGATCTGCGAACCGATGTGGAAATGCAGCCCGCAATACTTGACGTTCGGCAGGCGCAGCGCCAGGTCCATCACCTCGTCCATCTGCTCGTAGTTGATGCCGAACTTATTCTCAGCCAGGCCGGTGGTGATGCCGGCGTGCGTATGCGCACCGATGTCGGGATTGATGCGCAGGGCCACGGGGGCCACTTTACCCATCTCCCCCGCCAGTTCGTTGATGACCTCGAGTTCGGCGGCGGACTCCACGTTGAAGCGGGAGATGCCCGCCTTCAGCGCGAGACGGATCTCGCTGTCGCTCTTGCCCACGCCCGCGAACACGATGCCCTCGGCCGGAAAACCGGCCGCCAGGGCCGCCTCCACCTCTCCCCCGCTCACGCAGTCGGCACCGAGGCCCCGCGAAGCAATCTCCGCGAGGATGCGCGGATTGTAGTTCGCCTTGATCGCGTAGTGCACCCGGAAATCGGGATTGCGGTCCAGCTGCGCACGCACAAGATCGAGCGTACGACGCAGCAGGGACAGGTCGTAGTAATAGAACGGGGTCCGCAGACCCGCGAACTGTTCTACTGGGAAATCGCCTTTCAGCATTACTCAAACAGGCATTTGCTCAAGGAACGCAGGGCACGCGCCTTGTCCTCCCCCTTCACGAGGAAGGAAATGTTGTAGTTGCTGCCGCCGTAAGAGATCATGCGCACGGGGATGTCCTTCATCGCATCCAGGGCACGGGATTCAAAGCCCACGTTCTCCCAGTCCATGTCGCCCACCACGCAGATGATGCACATGTCCAGGTCCACGCCCACGGTGCCGTATTTCTTGAGGTCGTGCACGATCTCGCCCAGATGGCGCGTATTGTCGATACTCATCGACACGCCTACCTCCGAGGTGCAGATCATGTCGATGGAGGTCTGCCAGCTCTCGAAAATCTCGAACACCTTGCGCAGGAAACCGTGCGCGAGGAGCATCCGGGAGGACTTGATGCGGATGGCGGTGATATTGTCCTTGGCCGCGATGGCCTTGATGGTGCCCGCCTCGGGGATATTGTCGATCAGCGTGCCCGGGGCCTCCGGCTCCATCGTGTTGAGCAGGAGCACCGGGATACCGGCGAACTTGGCCGGCTGGATGCAGGTCGGGTGCAGGATCTTGGCGCCGAAATAGCCCAGTTCCGCCGCCTCCTCGAAATGCAGGTGGCGCACTGCCGTAGTGTGGTCCACGATACGCGGATCGTTGTTGTGCATACCGTCGATGTCGGTCCAGATCTGGATCTCCTCCGCGCCCACGGCGGCGCCGATCAGCGAAGCCGTGTAGTCGGAACCGCCGCGCTGCAGGTTGTCGATCTCGTCGTGCGGATTGCGGCAGATGAAGCCCTGCGTGAGGTAGAGCGGGGCCTTGGGATATTTGGTCAGCAGGGCGGTGAGCTTCTCGCGGATGTAATCCGTGTCAGGCTCGCCCTGGACGTCGATCTTCATGAAATCCAGCGCCGGCAGCAGCTGCACCGCAATCCCCTTCTCCTGCAGGTAGAAGGTCATCAGGTGCGTGGACAGGAGCTCGCCCTGGCCAATGATGATCTTGGACTCCACCTGCGTGAAGAGCTTCTTGGTGAAGGTCTTGATGTAGTCGAACACGCCGTCGGCGTATTGCTGCGCCTTGTCGCGCGCCTCCGCCGTGCTGTACAGCTCGGCGATCACGCCGCGGTACTTGGCGGCGAGGCGGTCGATGGTCTCACGGGCGCCCTCGACGTTGCGGTTGAACAGGTAGTCGGAAATCTCCACCAGGGAGTTGGTCGTGCCGGACATGGCCGACAGGACGACGAAATTGCGGCCGCCGCGGGACACCAGGTCCGCGACATGCTGGATGCGTTGTGCGGACCCAACGGAGGTGCCGCCGAATTTCATTATTTTCATAAACTTACACTTAATTATCTAAACTAACCGTTCTGATACTTTTCAAGCATCGGACGAAGGATGGCCGTAAGCTGGTCGTTCTCGACCAGGAAGCCGTCGTGGCCGAAAGCCGAACTGATTTCCCGGTAGGCGGCGTTCTTGAGCGCGGCCACCGTGGCCCGGCCGTGGCTGGGCGGGAAGAGGACGTCGCTGTCGATGCTGATCATCATGCAGTTGGCCTGGATCCGGCCCAGGGCCGCTTCCACGCCCCCGCGTCCCCGGCCCACGTTCATGCTGTCCAGCGCGTAGGTCAGGTACCAGTAGCTGTAGGCGTCGAAATCGCGCCGGAGCAGCTTCTGCCCCTGGTAGCGCTGGTACGACGCAGCCCGGTCGGCGAACAGCGTGTCCACCTCCAGCTCGGGCTGGGTGAGGTTGTAGCCCGCGTAGGTGCGGTAGGAAATCAGGGCGATGGAACGCGCGCAGGCCAGGCCGGCGCTGCCGCCCTTCAAGTCCTTCGCCTCGCGGAAAGTCGGATCCGCCTCCAGGGCGAGACGCTGCGACTCGTTGAACGCGGTCATGAACGGATTCACGCGCGTGGCCGTGGCAAGGAACACCACGTCCCGCACCACCTCCGGCTCCATGATGACCCATTCCAGGGCCTGGAATCCTCCGATCGACGGTCCCAGCATCAAGTCGATCCGATTGATTCCCAGATGCTTGCGCACCAGGATCTCGGCATTCACGATGTCGCGCACCGTCGTGCGCGGGAAATCGAAGAAATACGGACGTCCCGTCGCGGGATTCACGGTCGCGGGCCCCGTCTCGCCGTAGGGCGAGCAGAGCATCGACACGCAGACGATGAAGTATCTGTCCGGATCGAAGAGCTTGTCCTTGCCCACCAGCTGCGGCCACCAGTCCTCGGGATTGGAATTGCCCGTCAGCGCATGGCAGATCCACACCACCGTATCGCCCGGCCGGTATTCCCGGTCGGAGGTATGGTACACCAGCTCCAGGTGGCCCAGGGAACCGCCCGCTTCGAACTGGAAGGGTTGATCTATGACAAGCTTGTTGTATCTCATGACCGTTTCGGGTGATCCTTTTCAAACGCCGCCATCCGCTCCTCCAGCACGGGATAGAGCTCCTCGCGCATCCGGCTCGTACAGCCGCGTACACCCTGCTGCAGGCTGCCCGTCGTGGACAGGGAGATGCTGCTGACGCCGTAGTACATCAGCTCCACCACCAGCTCGTCGCCGCTCAGGCCTTCATAGCCCAGGGTGAAGAAAAAGCCGTCCCCCACCGGACGCGTCACGTCGTGGTCATAGACCACCGTGAAGCCGTGGCGGCAGAAGATTTCCTTCATCCGGTCCGCCCGGCGGGCATATTCGCGCGTGTCTTCCACGAAATCGATCTTGTCCTCGCAGGAGAGGCGCAGCATCTCGGCGTAACCGTACTGCGTGGTGGCCGTGCAGCCGCTGGTAATCATATAGAGGATGGAGGCGGTCAGCGTGACGCCGAACACGCCGGCGTCCAGGTAGCGCTCCGCCAGGGCGGGATACTGCTTCTCGTAGAGCCGGTCGCCGATGCAGCAGAGCGCGATGCGCTGGCCGGCGTAGCTGAAGATCTTGGATGCCGACAGCATCAGGATGTAGTTGTCGGTATAGCGCGCCACCGTGGGCAAGAAGGGGGCCTCGTAGGGGCGTCCCAGCTCCCGGCGGTAATCCATGCAGAAGTACGCCAGGTCCTCCATCACGACGGCGTCGTATTTCGTGGCCAGCTCGCCGATCACCTGCAGTTCCTCCTCTTCCAGACAGATCCACGCGGGATTGTTGGGGTTGGAGTACACGATGGCGGCGATGTCGCCCGCGACGAGCTCCTGCTCCAGCTTCTCCCGAAGCCGTGCGGCGCCGCGCCAGGCATAGATGTCGAATTCGCGCCAGCTGATGCCCAGCACGCGCAGCTGCGACTTCTGGATCGGGAAGCCCGGATCGATGAAGAGCACCTTGTCCTTGCCGGGAATGCGCTGCGTGCAGGCGATGAAAGAGCCGAAGGAGGCCGCTACGGAGCCCGTCGTGGGCACGCAACCGCGTGGGCTGACATCGACATTGATGAACGCCTTGATGAACGCGGAAGCGGCCTGTTTGAGCTCCGGAACACCCGCGGCAGCCGGGTACTGCGACCCGATGCCGCTGTCGAGCGCCTTTTTCTCAGCCTCGACGCCATAATGGTTGATGGGCAGACCGGGAGAGCCCTGGTCCATCCGGACGAAGGGAATCCCCGTCTTCTGCTCCAGATACTGCGCCGCCAGGAGGATCTCTCCGATCGTGGCGGTGGACAGGTCCGCGATATTGTTCACGCGGCAGGCCTCGGCCACCAGCGCTTCGCTGAATATCTTCATGCCTAGATCTCGTAGCACCAGCCGTGGGCGTCTTCGATCTCGCCGAACTGGATGCCGGTAATACGCTTGTAAAGTTTCGTGCAGAACGGGCCCACCGCGCCGTCTTCCTCATAGCGGAAGATGCGGGACACGGCCGCCTCGCGAAGGACAGGCTTCATGTCGATGTGGGACATCGGCGTGATGACCACGGCGGTGCCGCAACCGCCCGCTTCCTGGAACTCGTCGAGCTCGTCGAGCGGCACCGGGCGCTTCTCGACCTTCATGCCGAAGTCGGCGGCGCATTCCTGCAGCGTCAGGTTCGTAATGGAAGGCAAAACGCTGTCCGAAAGAGGGGTAACATAAGTGTTTCCATCCCTGATTCCGAAGAAGTTGGAAGAACCGAACTCATCGACGTACTGACGGGTCGCGGAATTGAGGTAAAGGAGCTCCGCATAGCCCTGTTCGTGAGCGATCTTGTAGGGAACGAAGGTGCCGGCGTAGTTGGCGCTGAGCTTGTAGGAGCCCGTGCCCTTCGGCGCGGCGCGGTCGAAGTCGCCGGGGATCACGGCGGCCGCGGAACGCAGGTGGGCGCCGTAGTAGGAGCCCGCCGGAGCGCACATGATCGCGAGGATCACCTCGGGATACGGGACCAGCTGCATCTGCGGATGCGGAGCGAAGAGCAGCGGACGCAGGTACAGCGAAGCCTCGTGACCGTAGGGCGGCAGGAACTCCATATTGTTCTTGACGCAAAGCTCGCACATCTTGATAAACATCTCGGTAGGAGGCTCTGGAAGGCCCAGGAAGCGGGCCGAACGCTGCATGCGGGCGGCGTTCTTCTCCGGCCGGAACATGATGATCTTACCGTCTTTCTGGCGGAAAGTCTTCAGGCCCTCGAAGCAGGAGATGGCGTAGTGCAGTCCCTGCGTGAAAGGGTCGATGGTGAAGGAAAAGGTCTCGGTGGTCTGGATGTCGGACCAGGCACCGTCCCGGTAATGGGCCAGGACCACGGTGCGCGTACGGTAGGCGTCAAAGCCTATGGTATCCCAATTTATCTGTGCCATAACTAAAACTTATATTACCGGTTTTTAGATGTGCGCTGCCACCCAATCACCCACCTCAGAGGTGGAATATGACTGCCCGGAAGCAGCCAAATCATCGGTGACAAAATTGTTTTCTATGCTGGCAGTCACCGCGTTACGAATTGCCCGTCCTTCTTCCATCAAACCGAAGGCATATTCGAACATCATCGCCGCGGAAAGGATGGCTGCGAGGGGGTTCGCGATGTTTTTTCCGGCCGCCTGCGGCCAGGATCCGTGGATCGGCTCATAGACGCCGGTCTTCTCGCCGACGGAGGCGGAGGCGAGCAGACCCATGGAGCCGGACACCACGCTGGCCTCGTCGGTGAGGATGTCGCCGAAGGTATTCTCGGTCACGACGACGTCAAAGAACTTCGGACCCGTGATGAGCTTCATCGCGGCGTTGTCCACGAACATATAGTCCGTCGTGACCTCCGGGTAGTTCGGGGCCATCTCCTGGGCAATCTGGCGCCACAGGCGGGAAGATTCGAGCACGTTGGCCTTGTCCACCACGGTCAGGTGCTTGCGGCGGCGCATGGCGTATTCGAACGCCTGCTTGAGGATGCGCTCGATCTCGTAACGGTGATAGATATTGGTATCGTAAGCGGTGTCGCCGCCGTCCAGGCGGCCTTTCTCGCCGAAATACATACCGCCGGTGAGCTCCCGGATCACCAGGAAGTCGGCGCCGTCCACCAATTCCTCCTTGAGCGGGGATTTGTGGACCAGCGACTTGAAGGTCTCCACGGGGCGCAGGTTGGCGTACAGGCCGAGCTGCTTGCGCATCGCGAGCAGCCCCTGCTCCGGACGCACCTTGGCGGTCGGATCGTTGTCGTATTTGGGGTCGCCGACAGCGCCGAACAGCACTGCGTCGCTCTCCAGGCAGGTTTTATACGTCACCTCCGGGAAGGCGTCGCCGAAACGGTCGATGGCGCAGGCACCCACATACGCGAAATGGTAGGACACCTCGTGTCCGAACTTGCGGCAGACGGCGTCTACGCTCTTGACCGCCTGGCTGATGACTTCGGGGCCGATGCCGTCCCCGGGCAAAAGGGCAATGTTCAGTTTCATTTCAGTTGATTCAGATCCATGTTTTCGATGATGTTGAGCATCTTGACCGTGGCCTTGATGGCGGCTTCCGTCTGGTCGGAGTCGATGCCGCGGGTCTTGAACTCATAGTCGCCGTTCTTCCAGGAGATGCTGGCGGACACGAGGGCGTCCGTCTTGCCTCCCGGCGGGATGGTGACCTGATAGTCGGTGAGCACGGGGTGCTTCTTGCCGAGCTTCTCGTAGATGATCCAGAGCGCCTTCATGAAGGCGTCGTACTGACCGTCGCCGGGGGCGGCGGCCTCATATTCCTCCCCGTGGATGCTGACCTTGACGATGGCCACCGGGCGCATGCCGTGAGCCAGCTGCAGGGAGTAATTGACGATGTGGATATTGTCCTGGGTGGCGCTGTGCGCCGTCTTGAGGACGTCCGCCACGATGAACGGGAGGTCCTCCGGCGCCAGGGTTTCCTTCTTGTCGCCCAGCTCCACGACGCGTTGCGTCACAAGCTTGACCTGCTCCGGCGTGAGCCGGATGCCGAGCTTGTCGAGGTTCTTGACGATGTTGGCCTTGCCGCTCATCTTGCCGAGCGCGTAGCTGCGCTCGCGGCCGAAACGCTGCGGCAGCAGCGGGTTGGCATAAAGGTCGGCCTTGTTGTCGCCGTCGGCGTGTACGCCGCTGCTCTGCGTGAAGACATTCTCCCCCACCACCGGCTCGTTGTCCGGGATGCGGATACCGGAAATGCTCTCCACATACTTGCAGACGTGCGTGAGGCTCCCCTCTTCCACGCCCACCTGGCAGCCGAGCTGGTCCTTGAGCGCCGCCACCACACTTGCCGTGGGGGCATTGCCGCTGCGCTCGCCCAGGCCGTTCACGGTCACGTGCACGCCGTTGACGCCCGCCCGGGCGGCAGACAGCGTGTTGGCCACGGCCAGGCCGTAGTCGTTGTGCGCGTGGAAATCGAAGGCCAGGTTCGGGTAACGCTCGCGCATGCAACCGACATACTCCTCGACCTGCCAGGGATTCAGCACGCCCAGCGTGTCGGGCAGCATGATCCGGCGGATGGGCTGGAAACGCAGCTTGTCCAGCAGGCCGAACACGTAGTCGCGCGAATCCGCCATGCCGTTGGACCAGTCCTCGAGGTACAGGTTGACCGAGAGACCGCGCACACCGGCGTGGCCGATGACCCGGATAATGTCCTCTGCATGCTGCTCAGGGGTCTTTTTCAGCTGCTTCTCCAGGTGGCGCAGGGATCCTTTGGCCAGGATATTGACCACTTTGCCGCCGGCGTCGGCGATCCAGTCCACGGACACGCCGTCGTCCACGAATCCCAGGGCCTCCACGCGGTCCAGGCAGCCGGCGTCGGCGGCCCAGGCGCAGATGCGCCGGAACGCCTCGCTCTCCCCCTTGGACACACGGGCGGACGCCACCTCCACACGATCGACTTTCAGCTCCTCGAGCAGGAGCTGGGCGATGGCCAGCTTCTCGTTCGCATTGAACGAGACGCCCGCCGTCTGCTCGCCGTCGCGCAGCGTGGTATCAAGGATTTCGATCTTATGCTCTTGCACGTTCAAAGGCTTCGATTTTATCCTTCTGCTCAAGAAGATAGTCGATATCATCTAAAGCATGGGTCAAACAATATTTCTTATAGGCGTTGAGTTCGAAACGCTCGCTGCGGCCGGTGGCCAGGTTGGTCACCGTCTGGGCGGGAACATCCACGCGCACCTTCATCGCCGGGTCGGCGGCGATGCTGGCGAACAGTTCCGCCAGGAACTCCTCGCTGACCACCACCGGCAGGACGAAGTTGTTGAGTTCGTTGTTCTTGTGGATGTCGGCGAAGAAACTGGAGATCACCACGCGGAAACCGTAGCCCGCGATGGCCCAGGCGGCGTGCTCACGGCTCGAACCGGAACCGAAGTTCTTGCCGGCCACGAGGATGCAGCCGCCGTAGCGCGGGTCGTTCAGCACGAAATCGGCCTTGGGCGTGCCGTCGGCGTTGTAGCGCCAGTCCCGGAACAGGTTGTCGCCGAAGAACTTCTCCTCGCGCGTGGTAGCCTTGAGGAAGCGGGCCGGAATGATCTGGTCCGTGTCTACGTTCTCCAGCGGGAGGGGCACGCAGGTGCTCTCGATGATGTCAAACTTCTGTTTCATAACAAGGTTCTAGGGTCTGTAACTACTCCGGTGACGGCGGCCGCGGCGGCAGTCAGCGGACTGGCCAGCATGGTGCGGGAGCCGGGGCCCTGACGGCCCTCGAAATTGCGGTTGCTGGTACTGACGGCATATTTCCCCGCGGGAATCTTGTCGTCGTTCATGGCCAGGCAGGCGGAGCAGCCGGGCTGACGGACTTCGAAGCCCGCCTCGGCGAGCAGCTTGTCCAGCCCTTCCTCCTCGATCTGGCGCTTCACGGCCCAGGAGCCGGGCACCAGCCAGGCGGTCACGCCGGCGGCCTTGCGGCGGCCTTTCACCAGCGACGCAAAGGTGCGGAAATCCTCGATGCGGCCGTTGGTGCACGCACCGAGGAAAACATAGTCAACGGGATGGCCAAGCAGTTTCTGTCCTTCCTGGAATCCCATGTAATTCAACGCTTTCTGTGCGGCATCTGAAGGAATGCTTCCATCGACGGGCATACCCATGCCCGGGTTGGTGCCGTAGGTGATCATCGGGGCGATGTCCGCCGCGTCGAAGACCAGCTCCTTGTCGAAGACGGCGTCGTCGCCGCTGCGGAGCGTCTTCCAGTAGGCCACGGCCTTGTCCCAGGCCTCCCCCTTCGGCGCGTACTCGCGGCCCTTGAGGTAGGCGAAGGTCGTCTCGTCCGGGGCGATGAAGCCGCCGCGCGCCCCCATCTCGATGGAGAGGTTGCAGAGCGTCAGGCGGCCCTCCATCGAGAGCGCGCGCACTGCGCTGCCGCGATACTCCACGAAATAGCCGGTAGCGCCGCTCGTGGTGAGCTTCATCATCAGGTAGAGGGCGATGTCCTTGGCGGTCACGCCCTTGCCCAGCGTCCCTTCGATCCGGATGCTCATCGACTTGGGCTTCTGCTGCAGGATGCACTGCGAGGCCAGCACCATCTCCACTTCGCTCGTGCCGATGCCGAAGGCGACGGCGCCCATCGCGCCGTGGGTAGAGGTGTGCGAGTCGCCGCAGACGATAGTCATTCCCGGCAGCGAAAGTCCCTTCTCCGGGCCCACCACGTGGATGATGCCGTTGTCCGGGCTCATCATCCCGTAGTGCGTAAGGCCGAATTCGGCGGCGTTGCGCGCCAGCGCATCCACCTGGGCCTTGGACACGGGATCCTCGATCGGCTTGTCCTGGTCGTGCGTGGGCGTGTTGTGGTCCGGCATGCAGAAGATCTGCTGCGGACGCAGGCACTTGATCCCGCGGGCGCGCAGGCCGTCGAAAGCCTGCGGACTCGTGACCTCATGGCAGTACAGCCGGTCGATATAGAGCTGGGTCGGTCCGTCCTCGATGAGCGAGACCACGTGCGCGTCCCAGATTTTGTCGAAAAGCGTATTCATGTCCTAGTTCTGGAATTTGTTGATACAGTCGATGTAGGCCTCCACGGAACCGGTCACGATGTCCGTGTTGGCTCCGAAGCCGTAATAGACGTGTCCGTCGTGCTCCACCTGCATGTGCACCTTCGCCACGTCGTCCGAACCCTTGGTGATATTCTGGATGGTAAATTCCTTGATGATCATCTGGCGGTGGACGATGGTCTTGAGCGCGTTGATGGCGGCGTCCACAGGACCGTTGCCCTGGGCCGCGCCCTCGAACTTCTCGCCGGCGATGTCCAGGCCGATGCTGGCCACGGGCTTCAGCCCCTTGCCGCTCGTGACCTGGAGGTAGTCCAGCTTGATGTGGGCCACGGCGGCTCGCTCGGCGCCGGCCAGCACCAGCAGATCGTCGTCGTTGACCTGCTTCTTCTTGTCGGCCAGCTTGAGGAACTCCTGGTAGAAGCTGTCGAGCTTCTCGTCCGTGAGCTTGATGCCCAGGACCTCGAGGCGGTAGCGCAGGGCAGCGTGGCCGCTGCGGGCCGTCAGGACGATGTTGTTGTCGTCCAGGCCGATGTCCTTGGGGTCGATGATCTCGTAGGTGCTCACCTCCTTCAGCACGCCGTCCTGGTGGATGCCGGACGAGTGCGCGAAGGCGTTGCGGCCCACGATGGCCTTGTTGGCCTGCACGGGCATGTTCATCAGGCTCGACACCATCCGGCTGACCGGATAGATGCGCGTGGTGTTGATATTCGTCGAAAGAGGGATGTCGGAATGGCTCTTGAGGATCATGGCGATCTCCTCGAGCGCGGTGTTGCCCGCACGCTCCCCTACGCCGTTGATCGTGACCTCGCACTGGCGGGCACCGTTCAGCAGGCCGGCCATCGTGTTGGCCGTGGCCATGCCCAGGTCGTTGTGGCAGTGCGTGGAGAGGATGGCCTTGTCGATGCCGTCCACGTGCTCCATCAGGTACTTGATCTTGGCGCCGTATTCCGACGGCAGGCAATAGCCCGTCGTGTCGGGAATGTTGACCACCGTGGCGCCGGCCTTGATCACAGCCTCGACCACCTTGGCCAGGAATTCGTTGTCCGTACGACCGGCGTCTTCGGCGTAGAACTCGATGTCCTCGACGTACTGTTTGGCATACTGCACGGCGCGCACCGCCCGCTCCAGGATCTCCTCACGCGTGGAGTTGAACTTGTAGCGGATGTGCGAGTCGGAGGTGCCGATGCCGGTGTGGATGCGCTTGTGCTTGGCAAACTTGAGCGCTTCCACAGCCGCGTCGATGTCCTTCTGCACCGCCCGGGTGAGGGCGCAGACGGTGGGCCAGGTCACGGCCTTGGAGATCTCCACGACCGAGTTGAAGTCGCCGGGACTCGAGACCGGAAATCCGGCCTCGATCACGTCCACGCCGAGCTCCTCCAGCGCTTTCGCCACCTGGATCTTCTCCACGGTGTTGAGCTGGCAGCCGGGCACCTGTTCGCCGTCGCGCAGGGTGGTGTCGAAGATGTAGATCCGGTTGTTGTCCATGGGAATTACTTATTTTCGGGACGCAGTTCGCGGACGGCGGCGCCGGTGCGCCAGAGTTCGCTGTCGCGCAGGGCCTTCAGTTCCTTCTCCAGACCTTCGCGATAGTCCGGCTTGGAGTTGGAATCGATGGAGCGCTGGGCCTCGCGGCCGGACGCGACTTCGTTGTACAGTTTCTCGAACACGGGCTTGGTGGCGTCGTGGAAGGGACCCATCCAGTCGAGCGCACCGCGCTGGGCCGTGGTGGAAGTGTTGGCGTACATCCAGTCCATACCCTTCTCCGCGAAGAGCGGCATCAGGGACTGGGTCAGTTCCTCGACGGTCTCGTTGAAGGCCTCCGACGGGGAATGGCCGTGCTCGCGGAGCACCTCGTACTGGGCGGACAGGATGCCCTGGATGGCGCCCATCAGGGTGCCGCGCTCGCCCGTCAGGTCGGAATAGACCTCACGCTTGAAGTCGGTCTCGAAGAGGTAGCCGGAGCCGATGGCGATACCGAGGGCCAGGGTGCGCTCCAGCGCGCGGCCGGTGGCGTCCTGCCAGACGGCGAAGGAAGAGTTGATGCCGCGGCCCTGCAGGAAGAGACGGCGCACGGAGGTGCCGGAGCCCTTCGGGGCCACCATGATCACATCCACGTCCTTCGGCGGGATGATGCCGGTGCGGTCGTTGAAGGTGATGCCGAAGCCGTGGGAGAAGTAGAGCGCCTTGCCGGCGGTCAGGTGCCTCTTGACCACGGGCCACTGGGCGATCTGGGCGGCGTCGGAGAGCAGGTACTCGATCACCGTCGCCTTCTCGCAGGCCTCCTCGATGCTGAAGAGGGTCTTGCCGGGCACCCAGCCGTCCGCGACGGCCTTGTCATAGGTCTTGCCGGGACGCTGGCCAACGATGACGTTGACACCGTTGTCCTTGAGGTTCAGGGACTGTCCGGGGCCCTGGACACCATAGCCGATCACGGCCACGACTTCGTTCTTAAGGACTTCGCGTGCTTTTTCAATCGTAAACTCATCGCGGGTGACGACGTTCTCGACCACTCCGCCGAAATTCATCTTTGCCATACTCTTTTAACTTTTATTGGTTTCTATTTTGTAAATATTCTTCCATGATGCCGTGTTCCGCGGCGCTCGTCGAATTGTCCGGGAAGCAGAAAGCCTTCACCACCTCCACCTTCTTCTCGATGAAGCCGACCACCTGCTGCGCGGCGCGCTCGGTGGTGATGGCCCGGAAGGTGAAATGATGGATGCCCGGGAACTCGGACGGGAACACCGTCAGGCTCTCGATGTTGATGCCGCGGCGGGTGAAGATGTTGGAGATCGAGCTCAACAGACCCACCTGGTTCTCGGAGTACACCGAGATGATATACATATTGCTATTCTCCATCGCGATACCATTCATCTTTGTTCAACAGGATCTCGTCCAGCCGGCGTCCGCCGGGGACCATCGGATAGACCATGCCCATCTCGCACACGTGGGCGTCGAGGATATACGCCTCCTTGGCGTCCAGCATCTCCTGCACCGCCTCTTCCAGGTCCTTGCGATCTTCCACGCAGCGATAGCGGATGCCGTAGGCCTTCGCGATCAGGGAATAATCCGGATTGAGCAGGCGCGTCTGCGAGTAGCGCTCGCCGAAGAAGAGCTCCTGCCACTGGCGGACGTTGCCGAGCCAGTTGTTGTTCAGGATGACGACCTTGACCGCCGTCCCTTCCTGCATGATCGTGCCCAGCTCCTGGATGGTCATCTGGATGCCGCCGTCGCCCACGAACAGGACGACCTGACGGTCGGGATCGCCCACCTTGGCGCCGATGGCGGCAGGCAGGCCGAAGCCCATCGTGCCGAGGCCGCCGGAGCTGATGAAGCTGCGCGTGTCCGCGAAACGGGAATAGCGGGCGGCCATCAGCTGGTTCTGGCCCACGTCGGTGACGATGATGGCCTTGCGGCCGGAGAGCTCCGCCACGCGGGACACCACCTCACCCATATTGATCGGCCCCTCGGTCGGCGTGGTCTCGAGCGCGGCCACCTTGGCCTTCTCCACGGCGTCGTAGCGGCGCGCGGAAGCGGCCCACTCGTCGTGGAAGGAGAACTTGATCTTCGCGGTCAGGCGCTCCAGCACCTCGGCGGCGTCGCCCAGGATGCCCACCTCCGCGGGAATGATCTTGCCGATCTCGGTGCGGTCCACATCGATGTGGATCAGCTTCGCGTTCGGCGCGTAATGGGAAGGATTGCCCGTGACGCGGTCGCTGAAACGCATACCCACGGCGATCAGCACGTCGCACTTCTGCGTCATCATGTTCGAGGCGATGTTGCCGTGCATGCCGGCCATGCCCACGTAGTACGGGAAGTCGGACGGGAGGGCGCTCAGGCCCAGCATCGTGGAAGCCGCCGGGATGCCGCCCTTCTTCAGGAAGGCCTTCAGCTGCTCCTCCGCGTGGGAGATCACCACGCCCTGGCCGAACACCACGAAAGGACGCTCGGCGTTATTGATCAGTTCCGCCGCCGCATCCAGGGCCGCCTCGTCGGCGGGCGCCGGAAGGGCGTAGCTGCGGATGTGCGTGCATTTCTCGTATTCATACCAGCCCA
The DNA here is from genome assembly GCA_017960585.1 of Bacteroidales bacterium. Lineage (GTDB taxonomy): Bacteria > Bacteroidota > Bacteroidia > Bacteroidales > UBA932 > Cryptobacteroides. The sequence continues at coordinate 40,369 of JAGCYX010000082.1, read as the reverse complement.
CACCGACCTGCGCGTCTTTCGTGAAGTCGAGCACCACGGGGCCGGGACGGCCCGTGGAGGCGATGTGGAAGGCTTTCGCCACCGCCGGGGCCACGTCTTCGGGCCGGCGGATCTGGCAGGTCCACTTGTCGATCGGACCGGTCATGCCGACCACGTCGGTCTCCTGGAAGGCGTCGGTGCCCAGGGAGGCGTTTCCCACCTGGCCGGCGATCACGACGACCGGCGTGGAATCCACCATGGCGTCGGCGACGCCGGTGATGACGTTGGTCGCGCCCGGACCGGAGGTCACGATGACGACACCCGGCCGGCCCGTCGCCCGGGCATAGCCCTGCGCGGCGTGGATGGCGCCCTGCTCGTGGCGCACCAGGATGTGCTTCAGGCGGTCCTGGTAGCCATACATCTTATCGTAGACGGTGATGATAGAACCACCCGGGTAACCGAAGACGGTGTCCACCCCTTCGGCGATCAGAGACTCCAGCAGAATCTCGGCTCCAGTCAAACGCTGTCCCATAGGCTTAGTCCTCTATAATCCGGATGGCACCCTTGTCCGCGCTGCTGACCATGGCGGCGTACGCCTTCAGGCTCTTGGACACCTCGCGCTGGCGGAAAGGCGGCGTGAAGGCCTTGCGGCCCCGGGCCTCTTCCTCGCGGCGGCGGACCGAGAGTTCCTCGGCGCTCAGGCGCACCTCGATGCGGCGGGAAGGGATGTCGATCATGATGATATCTCCGTCGCGGACCAGGGCGATGTTGCCGCCGGAAGCCGCTTCGGGTGAAATGTGTCCGATGCTCAGGCCGGAAGTGCCGCCGCTGAAACGGCCGTCCGTCAGCAGGGCGCACTCCTTGCCCAGGTGCATCGATTTGATATACGAAGTCGGATACAGCATCTCCTGCATGCCGGGGCCGCCCTTGGGGCCCTCGTAGGTGATCACGACCACGTCGCCGCTGCCCACCTTGCCGCCGAGGATGCCCTCGCAGGCCGCCTCCTGGGAGTCGAACACGCGGGCCGGGCCCTCGAAATGGAAGATGCTCTCGTCCACGCCGGCGGTCTTGACGATGCAGCCGTCCTGGGCGATGTTGCCGAAGAGCACGGCCAGGCCGCCGTCCTTGGTGTAGGCGTGCGCCACGTCGCGGATACAGCCTTCGGCGCGGTCCATGTCGTAGTTGTCGTAGTACATCTTCTGCGAGCCCAGCTCGATGTTGAAGCGCCCGCAGGGAGCCACGCGGTAGGTCTTGCGCGCCTCTTCCGTGCAATTCGGGGAGAGGATGCTCCACTTGTCGATCTCCTCGGCCAGGGTCATGCCGTCCACGCGCTTCTGCGCAGTGTCCACGAGACCCGCGGCGGCCAGCTCGGCCATGATGGCCACGATGCCGCCCGCACGGCCCACGTCCTGGATGTGGTATTTCGGGGTATTCGGGGCGACCTTGCAGATGCAGGGCACCTTGCGCGACAGCGCATCGATGTCGGCCATCTTGAAATCGGCCCCCGCCTCGGCCGCCACGGCCAGCAGGTGCAGGACCGTGTTGGTCGAGCCGCCCATGGCGATGTCGAGCGTCATAGCGTTCAGGAACGCGGCGCGCGTGGCGATGCTGCGGGGCAGCACGGAGGTGTCGCCGCCGTCATAATACTTGTAGGTGTTCTCCACGATCTGGCGGGCCGCCTTGCGGAAGAGTTCCGCGCGCATCGCGTGGGTGGCGAGGATGGTGCCGTTGCCGGGCAGGGCCAGGCCGATGGCCTCGGTGAGGCAGTTCATCGAGTTGGCCGTGAACATACCCGAGCAGCTGCCGCAGGTCGGGCAGGCGTGCGCTTCGATCTCGGCCACCTGGTCGTCGCTCACGGACGGGTCGGCGGACTTGACCATCGCGTCGATCAGGTCGAGCTTGTTCTCCCCCAGCACGCCGGCCTCCATCGGACCGCCGGACACGAAGATCGTCGGGATGTTGAGCCGCATGGCGGCGAGGAGCATGCCCGGCGTGATCTTGTCGCAATTGCTGATACACACGAGCGCGTCCGCCTTATGCGCGTTGACCATATATTCTACGCTGTCGGCGATGATGTCGCGGGAAGGCAGGGAATACAACATCCCGTCGTGGCCCATGGCAATGCCATCGTCCACGGCGATCGTATCGAATTCAGCCGCAAAACAACCCAGCTTTTCGATCTCGGCCTTGACAATCTGGCCGGCGTCGTGAAGATGGGTATGCCCGGGAACGAATTGTGTGAAGGAGTTGGCGATCGCGATGACCGGCTTGCCGAACTGGCTGCGCTTCATCCCGTCCGCCATCCAGAGCGCACGGGCCCCGGCCATCCTGCGGCCTTCGAAGGTTACACTACTACGATATTTCATAACTAACTATAGGGTACAATGCCCCCTTACCGGTCACGAATTACGGGATTTTTATCGGAAAAAGCAAGGAAAGTGCAAAATATTTATTAAAATTTTGAAAAATTGCCAAAAAATGCTTTACTTTGGGATGAACAAACGCGTTAGTTAGTCATGAAAATCCTGAAATTCGGCGGTTCTTCGGTGGGCACACCGGAGAGCATCCTCAGAGTCAAAGAGATTGTAAGTTCCCGCCAGGAACCCTCCATCGTCGTCGTATCCGCCCTGGGCGGCGTCACGGACCAGCTGATCCGTGCCTCCAAGCTCGCGGAAGCGGGCGACGCCGCGTTCCGCGACGAAATCGCGCAGCTGCGCGCACGCCATCACAGCGTGTGCGAGGCCGTCGTGCCCGCCTCCGGCGTACGCGCCGTCGAAACGGAGATGGACGCCCTGCTGGACCAGCTGGAGCGCATCTGCGAGGGCATTTTCCTCCTGCAGGTCCTCCCGCCGAAGATCGCGCACGAGGTGATGAGTTTCGGCGAGCGGCTCTCCTCGCGCATCGTCACCGCGTCCCTCCCCTGCGCCCTGCGCTACGACGCCGTCGACTTCATCAAGACCCGCCGCCACGGACACCGTGACGAGGTGGACCAGGGACTCACTTTCGACCTGATTCAGAAGACTTTCGCCGGCTGGAGCAAGGCCGGGGCCACGGCCGTCGTGCCGGGCTTCATCGCCTCTGACGCCGTCAGCGGCGAGATCACCACCCTGGGCCGCGGCGGTTCCGACTACACCGCCAGCCTGATCGCCGCCGCGCTGGACGCGGAACTCCTTGAGATCTGGACAGATGTGGACGGCTTCATGACGGCCGACCCGCGCATCATCAAGACCTCCTACGTCATCGACGAAATGACCTACGAGGAGGCCATGGAGCTCTGCAACTTCGGTGCGAAAGTCATCTATCCGCCCACCCTCTATCCGGTTTGCGCGAAGGGCATTCCGATTCTCATCAAGAATACTTTCAATTTGAAAGCAAAGGGTACGATTGTCAAGAAAACCGTTACCCCGAGCACCACTTCCATCAAGGGCATCTCGTCCATCGACGACATCGCCCTGATCACCCTCTCGGGCACGTCCATGGTCGGTATCGTGGGTGTGGACAGCCGCATTTTCGCCGCCCTGGCCCAGGAGCAGATCAGCGCCTTCCTCGTCAGCCAGTCGGCTTCCGAAACCGGCATCTCCATCGGTGTGAGCCGCGCCGACGCCGCCCGCGCCCGGGAAGTCCTCGACGAGGCCTTCTCGCGCGAAATTGAAAGCGGTGCCATCAACCCGGTGGACATCCGTGACGAACTGGCCGCCGTGGCCGTGATCGGCGAGAACATGAAGCAGCACGCTGGCATCGCCGGCAAGCTCTTCACCACCCTGGGACGCAACGGCATCAGCGTCATCGCTCTCGCGCAGGGCGCCGCCGAGTCCAACATCTCCTTCATCGTGGAGCGCCGCCAGCTGCGCAAGTCCCTCAACGTCATCCACGACAGCTTCTTCCTGTCCGAATACCAGGAACTCAACCTCTTCCTCTGCGGCATCGGCACCGTGGGCGGACGCCTGATCGACCAGATTGCCCAGCAGCGCGACACGCTGATGCGCACGCGCGGGCTGAAAATCAATATTGTGGGCATCGCCCGCAGCACGCGCGCCGTCTTCGACCGCGCCGGCATCGACCTCGCCCACTGGCAGGACCGCCTCCAGCAGGACGGCATTCCCATCGATCCGCTGCGCCTCAAGGAAGAGATCATCGGCATGAACATCTTCAACTCCGTGTTCGTGGACTGCACCGCCAGCCCGGCCGTCGCGGCCCTGTACGGCGACTTCTTCGACCACGGCATCTCTGTGGTCGCGGCCAACAAGATCGCCGCTTCCTCCGACTACGAGAATTACCGCCGGCTCAAGGACCTCGCGCGCAAGCGCGGCGTCAAGTGGCTCTTCGAGACCAACGTCGGCGCCGGCCTGCCTATCATCGGCACCATCAACGACCTGTGCAACTCCGGCGACTCCATCCGCAAGCTGGAGGCCGTGCTGAGCGGCACGCTCAACTTCATCTTCAACACCCTGTCCGCCGACGTTCCCTTCAGCGAGACCGTCCGCATGGCCAAGGAGCAGGGCTTCTCCGAGCCCGATCCGCGCATCGACCTCTCCGGCAAGGATGTCATCCGCAAGCTGGTCATCCTCTCCCGTGAAGCGGGCTACGAGGTCAACCAGGAGGACGTCGAGGCCAACCTCTTCATCCCCAAGGAGTTCTTCGACTGCACCGAGGAGGAATTCTGGGCCAAGCTCCCCTCCCTCGACGCCGGTTTCGAGGAGCGCCGCCGCAAGCTGGAGGCCGAAGGCAAGCGCTGGCGTTTCGTGGCCAAGATGGAGGACGGCAAGTACTCCGTCTCCCTGCAGGCTGTGGAGAACCAGCACTCCTTCTACGTGCTCGACGGTTCCAACAACATCGTCCTGCTGACCACCGAGCGCTACAACCGCCACCCGATGCTCATCCAGGGCTACGGTGCGGGCGCGGACGTCACGGCCGCCGGCGTGTTCGCCGACATTATGAGCATCGCAAACATCTAACGGGCAGAGGGTTATGAAGAAGATCAAGGTATTCGCCCCCGCTTCCATCGCCAACCTCGGCTGCGGATTCGACATCATGGGCATGGCCCTCGACGAGGTCGGCGACGTGTTTGAAATGACCCTCGACGAGGAGGGCTCCGGGATCAGCATCACCAACGACACCGACGTTCCCCTGCCCGCTTCCGTGGAGGACAACGTCGTCACGCCAGTCATCCGCAAGTTCTTCGAGATGACCGGCCACGGCGGCCACGTGGACGTGCGCATCCTCAAGAAGATCTACCCCGGTTCCGGTATCGGATCCAGCGCCGCCTCCAGCGCCGCGGCCGCCTTCGGCATCAACGAGCTCTTCGGAGCCCCGCTTTCCGAAGAGGACGTGGTCGTCTGCGCCATGGAGGGCGAGAACCTCGCCAGCGGCGGCTATCACGCCGACAACGCGGCCCCGGCCGTGATGGGCGGCATCATCCTGATCCGCGGCTACGAACCGCTCGACGTCATCAAGCTGCCCGTCCCGGGCAACCTCTACTGCCCCGTCATCCACCCGCACCTGATGGTCTCCACCAAGGAGGCGCGCAGCATCCTCCCCAAGGAGATTCCGATGCACACCGCCATCACCCAGTGGGGCAACGTGGGCGGCCTCGTGGCCGGCCTGTGCAGCGGCAACATCGAGCTGGTAGGCCGCGCCATGCGCGACGCCGTGGCGGAACCCTACCGCAAGGGTTTCATCCCCGGCTTCGACGAGCTGCGCGCCAAACTGCTCGGCGCCGGCGCCCTGGCCATGAACATCAGCGGCTCGGGCCCGTCCGTGTTCGCCCTGGCGAACCGCAGCGACATCGCCCAGCGGGTCGGCGCCATCATGGAGCGCCATTTCGCCCAGCAGGGCATCCTTTCCGAAACTTACGTGGTCAAGGTGTCCAACAAGGGCGCCCGCCTCATCGCCTAACCTATGCAGTACTACAGCACCAACGGAAAAGCCCCCCGCGCCAGCCTGGAGAAGGCCGTCATCCGCGGCCTCGCCGAGGACCGGGGACTCTATATGCCTGAGCGCATCCCCGTCCTGCCGCAGGAGTTCTACGACAACATCCAGACGATGACCTTCCACGAGATCGCGACCGCCGTCGCGCAAGCCTTCTTCGGAGAAGACGTGCCCGCGCAGGAGCTGCACCGCATCGTGGAGGAGACCCTTTCCTTCGACTGTCCCGTCGTCCCCGTGACGCGCAGCATCGGGGCGCTGGAGCTCTTCCACGGCCCCACCCTCGCCTTCAAGGACGTCGGCGCCCGCTTCATGGCGCGCCTGCTGCGGCATTTCACGCAGCAGTCCGACGACCCGCGCACCATCCACGTGCTCGTGGCCACCTCCGGCGACACAGGCAGCGCCGTGGCGAACGGATTCCTCGGCGTCGAGGGCGTCCGCGTGCACGTGCTCTATCCCAAGGGCAAGGTCAGCCCCATCCAGGAGTGCCAGTTCACCACCCTCGGGCAGAACATCACCGCCCTCGAGGTGGACGGCTGCTTCGACGACTGCCAGGCCCTCGTGAAGAGCGCCTTCATGGACGAGGAGCTCACGTCCCGACTGCGCCTGACCTCCGCCAACAGCATCAACGTCGCGCGCTTCCTGCCGCAGTCCTTCTATTATTTCCACGGCTACGCCCAGATGAAGCGCCTCGGCCTCGCCCGGCAGCTGGTCGTGTGCGTGCCGAGCGGCAATTTCGGCAACCTCTGCGCCGCGCTCTTCGCCAAGCGCATGGGCCTGCCGGTGAAGCGCTTCGTGGCGGCGAACAACGCCAACCAGGTTTTCTTCGACTACCTGCAGACCGGGCAGTACACGCCGCGCCCGAGCATCCCGACCCTCGCCAACGCGATGGACGTCGGCGATCCGAGCAACGCCGCCCGCATCTTCGAACTCTACGGCCACGACTGGAAGTCCCTCGCGGCCGATATTTCCGGCGCCGTGTGCAGCGACGAGCAGATTCGCGAGACGCTGAAATACTGCCGGGAGAAATACGGATACCAGCTGGACCCGCACGGGGCCTGCGGTTTCCACGCCGTCTATCACAACCTAAGTCCGGGCGAGTCGGTCCTGCTCTGCGAGACCGCACATCCGGCCAAATTCAAAGAAACAGTCGAAGCGGCCACGGGCGCGGAAATCGAGATTCCTGCGCGACTGGCCGCATTCAAGCAGGGAACGAAACAGTCCGTCCCGATGGGCCGGACATACCCTGAGTTTAAAGAATATCTGTCTGAAATCCAATAAGTTAATAGTTGTAAATTGAATATAATATGAAAGTAGCTATCGTAGGTGCAAGCGGAGCCGTGGGACAGGAGTTCCTGCGGGTCCTCGACGAACGCAATTTCCCCATCGACGAACTCGTGCTCTTCGGGTCTCCCCGGAGCGCCGGCAGCAAGTACACCTTCCGCGGGAAGGAATATGAAGTGAAGCTTCTCCAGCACAACGACGACTTCAAGGGCGTGGACTACGCCTTCGTGTCCGCCGGTGCCTCCACCTCCAAGGAATTCGCCGAGACCATCACCAAGTACGGTGCGGTGATGATCGACAACTCCAGCGCCTTCCGTATGGACGCCGACGTGCCCCTCGTGGTGCCCGAGTGCAACGCCGAGGACGCCCTCAACCGTCCGCGCGGCATCATCGCCAACCCGAACTGCACCACCATCATGATGGTCGTGGTGCTGAAGCCGATCGAGAAGCTCTCCCACATCACCCGCATCCACGTGGCTTCCTACCAGTCCGCCTCCGGCGCCGGCGCACAGGCCATGGCCGAGCTGCAGCAGCAGTATCAGGAAATCGTCGAGGGCAAGCCCGTGACGGTCAAGAAGTTCGCCTATCAGCTGGCCTACAACGTCATTCCGCAGATCGACGTCTTCCAGGACAACGGCTACACCAAGGAAGAAATGAAGATGTTCAACGAGACCCGCAAGATCCTCCACTCCGACGTGCGCTGCAGCGCGATGTGCGTACGCATCTCCTCGCTGCGTTCCCACTCCGAGGCCGTGTGGATCGAGACCGAGAAGCCGCTGAGCGTCGAGGAGGTCCAGGCCGCCATCGCCGCCGCCCCGGGCGTGACCCTGCAGGACGATCCGTCCACGCAGACCTACCCGATGCCGCTCTTCACCGGCGGCAAGGACGACGTCTACGTCGGCCGCGTCCGCAAGGACCTCGCCAACGACAACGGCATCACCCTCTGGCTCTCCGGCGACCAAATCAAGAAAGGCGCAGCATTAAATGCCGTCCAGATTGCTGAATACCTGATTTCCAAGGAGAAATAAGACGCTGCTGACTATCAGCGACTTACAGAATGACTCCGGGCTTTTTCCCGGAGTCATTTCGTAACTGATTGACAATCAATGGGGCCTTCCGGCGCCAGGGAATCACCTACTACTTCTTCGCCCAGGTATTGGCCAGGATGACCACGATGACGATAATGATGCAGATCATGGGACGCAAGTTACGAAAAACCGGAAATATCCTTAAATTTGTTCTGCAATCTTGCAACGAATGGCTGAAATGAAGCGCATAGAAGTGGTGGCGGCGGTGATCCGCCGGGGCGACCGTATCTTCGCGACGCAGCGGGGATACGGAGCCTACAAGGACTGGTGGGAGTTCCCGGGCGGGAAGATGGAGCCGGGCGAGACGGCCCGCGAGGCCCTTGTGCGGGAAATCCGCGAGGAACTGGATGCGGAGATTCGCATCGACCGCTTCCTGCAGACGGTGGAATGGGATTATCCCGAGTTCCACCTCACGATGCATTGCTTCTGGTGTTCGCTTACCAGCGAATCCCTCCACCTCAACGAGCACGAAGCCGCCCGCTGGCTGGGCGCGGACGAGTTGTCCGAAGTCCGCTGGCTGCCCGCCGACGAGGGCCTGCTGCCGATCCTGGCGGACGAACTGCGTAATGGACCCATCGACGTCGTACTGCCCTGGGTGGACGGCAGCGACCCGGAACTGGCCGCGCGCCGGGCCCGTTACGCACAGGGAGACGCCCTGACCAACGAAGAAGTCGGCGGCTCCACCCGCTACGCCTCGGTGGGCGAAATCCGCTGGTGCGTGGCCTCGCTGCTGCGTTTCGCTCCTTTCGTCCGGAAGATCTTCATTGTCACGGACGGACAGGATCCGGGCCTGGCAGGAATGATTCGGGAGCGTTTCCCGGAGCGGGAGGGCGACGTCGTGGTCGTGGATCATCGCGTCATCTTCCGCGGCCGGGAGGACGCGCTGCCGACCTTCAACTCCAACTCCATCGACACCCTGATCTGGAACATCCCGGAACTCTCCGAGCGCTTCATCTATACCAACGACGACGTCATGCTGGTCCGCCCGGCTTCGCCGGCAGATTTCTACCCCGACGGGAAGGTCGTCTGCTACGCCAATCGCCTCCCGGCCTGGTTCGTGCGCCTGCTCCGGCGCCTGCAGCCGCACCACGTGGGCTATAAGGCCTCGATGCTGCGCGCCCTGGAACTGATGGGCGGCGGCGACCATATCCTGAACCTGGGCCATACGCCGTGCGCCATGCTCAAGAGCTGGTATGAGCGCTGGGCGACAGAGCGTCCGGACATGGTGGCGCTCAACCTGAAAGACAAGTTCCGTTCCGTAGACCAGTTCGAAGTGCAGGAGCCCTTCTACCTGGATATGGAGCGCCAGGGGCGCGTCCGCCGGGTTTCCGACCTGGAGGCGGCGATGTGTTTCAAGCGCCGGAACCAGGCGGGCTATGTGGAAAAGAAATTGGCCGCCTTCGAGGCGGACAAGACCCGTAAATTCGTGTGTTTCAATGCGCTGGACCTCTGTACGGACGAGGAAATCGCCCGCGTGGGCAAGTGGCTGGATACGCGTATTTTCCCGTAGGCATACGTATATCCGCTTTTTTTCGTAACTTGCGCTCTGTTAGTAGTATTGAAGTATTATGACGGAAGGAAAAGCCATCATCCTGCTGCACTGTCCGGACCAGCAGGGCATCATCACCGACGTGACGGGATTCATCACCCGCAACCACGGCAATATCGTCTATATCGACCAGTATGTGGATACCATCGAGGGCCACTTGTTCATGCGTATCGAGTGGGAACTCAAGGGTTTCTTCATCCCGCGCGAACACATCAAGGAGGTCATCGACGAGCTGTTCGCCGAGCGCTATGGAATGGTGTCGAGCATCTTCTTCAGCGACGAGCGTCCGCGCATGGCCATTTTCGTGAGCAAGATGAGCCACTGCCTCTACGATCTGCTGGCCCGCTACCGTGCCGGTGAATGGGACGTGGACATCCCCTGCATCATCAGCAACCACGAAGACCTTCGCTTCGTGGCGGACCAGTTCGGCATTCCCTTCCACGTCTGGAGCATCGCCCCGGACAAGTCCAACCGCGCCGAAGTGGAGCGGGCGGAAATGGATCTCCTGCATGCCGAGCATATCAATTTCATCGTGCTGGCGCGCTATATGCAGGTCATCAGCGACGAAATGATCGCGGAGTATCCGCACCACATCATCAACATCCACCACTCCTTCCTGCCGGCTTTCGTGGGCGCCAAACCCTACCACCAGGCCTACGAGCGCGGCGTCAAGATCATCGGCGCCACGAGCCATTACGTCACGCGCGATCTGGACGCCGGCCCCATCATCGAGCAGGACGTGGTGCGCATCACACACAAAGACACGCCCGACAGCCTGGTGCTGAAAGGGCGTGACCTCGAGAAAATCGTCCTGAGCCGGGCGGTCTCCAAGCACATCGAACGCAAGATCCTGACCTACAAGAACCGGACGATCGTTTTCGGTTGATCCGGCGCTATCGGATCTGCTTTCCGAACGGGAAGACGGCGCCGATACCCATCTTGAAATGCTGCATGCCGAACGGGATGCCGATGATCGTGATGCAGCAGATCAGTCCGAAGACCAGGTGGGTGAGAGCGATCTCCCACCAACCCAGCAAAATCCATAGGAGGTTCATCACCGTGGACAGGCAGCCTGGTTCGTTGGGGCCGTTCACCAGTTCGTGCCCGAACGGCCAGAGCGCATAGATGCCCAGCTTGAACAGCTGCACCCCGAACGGAATACCGATGATCGTGACGCACATGATCAGGCCCACGATGAAATAGATGACGGAGACCAGAAAGCCTCCCAGAATCAGCCAGGCGATATTTCCTAGGAACTTCATAATCAACGGGTTTAAATTATTCTTCTGTGTAATAACGGACCATCGCGCGGACGGCTTCAGTGCAGACCGGGCAGAAGTCCGGTGCGGCATTGGTACGCATCCGGCAGTCTTCGCTGGCGCGCCAGACGCCCTTGGACTGGTAGCCGCCGCCTTCCAGCAGGCCGACGCCCGGCTGTCCCAGCATGCTCTCCCATTTGGCGGAGAAGTCCGCCTGCGTCGTGATGTTCGGCTCCCAGGGCTCGATGTCCGGATAGTAATACTCCACGAACTGGTCGTCGTAGAAATACTCGTCCGCCAGGCCGGCGAAGCTGTGGCCGAATTCATGGACCACGACGGGCGCGAACGCTTCGTGATGCGCCGTGGTCAGCGTATAGGAATTGAAGATGCCTCCGCCGCCGTAGGTGTCCGTATTCGCCAGGATGATGATGTGCTCGTACGGCAGCCCGGCCAGCAAGTCGTGCATCCGTTTCAGGTGCAGCGTGGTCAGGTAGCGGTTGGAATAGAAGGTATCGAAATGCGAGCCCAGCGCCGTGTCGCGCCATTCTCCTTTCCGCGGAACGCTGACTCCGCTTTCGGCGGAAGGCAGTTCGACGGCGACGAAGTTGAACCGGTCCCGCAACTCGCTGAAAGCGCGGTGGTTGAGGAAACTCTCCACAGCCGCCTGCGCATCCCGGTAGAAGCGGTCCATCTCCTCCGCCGTGTAGCCTTCCGGCAGGATCACCACGTCGATGCAGGCCTCCGGACTGCCGCTCCGCAGCAGGTCCCGCGTCGCAGGCGGAGCCTCGCCCGTCCGGCGGATCAGGATGTCCGACGGATCCACGCGATGCGTCAGGCGCGCGGCCACCTGGTTGTGGAAGTCATACAGCACCACCGTCACGTCCACCGGCACCGACGGCATCGGCAGCAGGAAGACGTTCTCGAAACTCTTCGTCACCTGCGTGGCCTCTTCCGTGGCCTGCCATTCCTGGAACAGCGTGGAGAAGGAGTTGCAATACAGCAGCCGGCCCGTCTGGGCGTCGTGCATCCGGATCTGGCCGTTGCCGTGCAGGGCCAGCGAGTCCATGTGTACCCGCCGCCCGGCCCAGCCGTCGAAGCAGCTGAGCGCGTCCAGCGCGATGGCGCTGGTCTTGTCCGTTCCGGAGAAGATGTAATCCACGCGCAGCGTCCGTTCCGTCAGCGGCGCCGGCAGGGGCTGCGCCGAGAAGGAAAGCGGCAGAAACAGAAATGCGACCAGCAGCGGAAGAGATTTCATCATCTATGGTGTTTTGCACAAATTTAATGATTATTTTTGTGCTATGAAAAAGCTTCTCCATTATCTGCCGGCCCTGTTGCTGGCCTCTTTTCTAAACTCCTGTTCTCTCTTCGACAACCAGAGCACGCCGCAAGGATACGTGCGCCACTGCGTGCGCCTGCTGGACAGCCGCGCACTGTATGCCGACTCGCCGGAGTGGCAGGCCAAGAAAACAGAAATCCTCTCGGCGGCGAAGTCCTTCTCCACGATGGAAGACGCCCTCGCCTGGATCGCCGCTTCGCAGCGCTAGGCTGGCGCCGAAAAGCGCCAAAAACGAGGCAACCCCCGGTTTCAAAACTGGGGGTTGCCTCGATAATGGCCGAAAACGGGTCCAGGCGGCCGGCTACTTGAAGATCTTCTGCGCGAAGTTGAAGAGGCCGTATTTCCAGACCACGAAGTCGTGGACGCCGTCCGGGTACTCGATCAGGGTGCAGGGCACGCCTTTCTCATCGCAGTAGGCCTTGAGGCGGGAACTGTTGTACATCAGACCGTCCTTGCTGCCGCAGACCATCCAGAGCAAGGCGTTCTCCGCCTTGGTCTTTTCCGGATCGGGGACGAGCACTTCCGGCGTGTTGGTGTTGGGAGCCGAAGAGAAACCGCCCACGAAGGCAAAGACATCCATATGCGCCAGGCCGAAGTTCAGCGACTGGCCGCCGCCCATGGACAGACCCGCGATGGCGCGGTGCATCTTATCCGGATAGACATTGTATTTGCCTTCGATGAAGGGGATGAGATCCTTCAGCAGGTCGAATTCGAAATTGGCGAAAGCCGGGGCGGTGGCATACACATTGCCCTCGGCGCGGTCGTTCTCCTGCGCGCGGCCGTTCGGCATCACGATGATCATATCGACCGCCTTTCCGTCGGCGATCAGGTTGTCCAGGATGACGTTCGGCACACCCTGGAGCCATTCGCGCTCGTCACCGCCGATGCCATGCAGCAGGTAGAGGACAGGATACTTCTTCGCAGCGTCGAATTTCGGAGGCAGGTAAACGGTCGCCTTGCGGACAGTCCCGACGGTCGTGGACTTGTATTCTACGAGTTCCAGGGTCCCGTGCGCAATCCCGCTCCGCTCCACGTCGAATCCCTCGGGAGCCGCCACGTAAGGATCAAAGTTCACATTGCCCACCTGGGGCATCTGGAAACCGCCCATCGGCGGCTGCGCCTGCGCCAGGAACAGTCCGCTGGCCAGGACCGCTAAGGAAAGAAATAACTTTTTCATATCTGTTGATTTGTTTATGGTGTCGGAGCGAAGCGACGCAGGGGGTCCGGGGGGAACGCCCCCCGGTCATTTAACAAGTTTGATAAAACTTGTGGTGCGGCCGCAGGTGACCCCTTCTCGGCGGGCGGAGAAGAAGGTGGGATCGGTGTAGGAATCAATGCCCGCGACCTGGATGCAGGCGGTGGGGACGCCCGCTTCCTCAAGCAGCCAGCGGTTGGCCTTGAACAGGTCGATGTGATGGCCGTCGGCCATGGGAACGCCGCTGAAGCCGGGGCGGAAGGACCAGATGTCCTCCAGCGGGAAATTCTGCTCCTTGAAGAACTGTACGACTTCCTCGCCGACCTGGAAACTAGCCGGGCCGATGGCCGGACCGATGGCGGCGCGGATATCCTCTGCGCGACAGCCGAAGGTCTGCTTCATCACAAAGAGCACCTTCTGCGAGATGCGCTGCACCGTGCCCTTCCAGCCGGAATGCACGGCCGCGACCACCCGGTGCTGCGGATCGTACAGCAGGATGGGCACGCAGTCCGCCGTGTGCACGCCCACGGCAAGGCCGGGCCGCGCCGTGACGAGCGCATCATAGCCTTCCAGTTCCTCGCGTTTCGTGTCCGGACGGTCCACCACGGCCACACGGAAACCGTGGACCTGATGGCCCAGGATGACGGGATATGGGAGGACGGAGTCCCGGCGGGTCGAGAAGGCCTCGACGCCTGCGCCGAGATCGTATGGCAGCAACGTGCTTTCAGTGGTCATAGCAGAAACAAATATACGCTTTTTTCAGCAATATTGTCCGCTTATTCGACCACCCGGAGAACAGAAATTCCTATACAGCGAGTATTTGCCTGAAGATAAGCCGCCAGCGAGCGCGGCTCGATAATCACTTTCTTTGCGGAAGTGGACGCGTGAATGAAACCGAGGGCGTCGCCGGGCTTCTCGCGATACGCAATCACGACGTGCGAATAGTCCAACCCGTCGATCGACGTAGCCAGGCAGAGGATGTCGCCGTTGCGGATTTCTTTTTCCACTGCCGCCAGTTTGTCCCGCGGGATGTAATAGCGGACGCAATCGTCCAGCCGCTCTTCGACGGCGCGGATGGCCCGGCGGTTGTCCTGCGCGTACTGCGACTCCCCTTTCAGCGGCGCATAGCTGTCCGGATGCTCGGTCATGAAGCGGATCGGACGCGTGTCCTGCACGCCGCCGAGCTGCTGCGACAGATCCTTGAAAAGGCCGGTCTTCACGCCCTGCTGAATCCACTCCGTCGTATAATGCAGACGCGAGGCATAACCATCCACGACACCGTCACGGTAGCGGGAGCCCTGCAAGGTGACGGCCAGGTCCTCGAAGGTCGCCCGGCGGCCGCAACGCTGCACCGTGCGCACCAGGCCCAGGCAGGTCTCGGCGAAGAGGATGCAGTCCGTGCGGGTGAGATAGATGCGGAGCCGCTCTTCCCTGCCCTCCTGCGTGCCGGCCTCGTAGGGCTGGCCCAGCAGGGACTTCGCGGCGATGATCATCTGCGCGCCGGGGTCCTGCTGCGGAGCGACGGCCAGTTTCGCCAGAACGAGTTTGCCCAAGGCGATGTCGTCCGCCGTGGATGCGTACCCCTGCGCCCCTGCGGGATGCAGGAACAGGAGCAGCGATGCGAGTAATATTAGGTATTTTTTCACTTAATCAAGGCTTTGCCGGAGCGGCCGTCGATGCAGATCTTCAGGTCCTCGTCGAAGTGCACCTGGCGCAGGTAATCCGTCTCGAACGCTGCGGGCATCGCGTCCAGCCGCGCGGCGTCGAAGCACTCTCCGTCGCGGGCGAAGGGATTCACATTCACGTAACCGGCATTGAACGAGGTCATGTTCTGGAAGAAATGCGTGCCCTGGCTCGGATCCACGCGGAAATTCTCCAGGCAGCACTCCACGATGGCGCGCGCCTCGGAGATGTCGCTCCACTGCACCGGCACGCCCAGCGACGGGATGCTGGAACCCCAGCGGCCATAGCCCACCAGGACGTAATTGCGGCCTTCCTGGCGCATCTGCGCGTTGAGCGCCTTGAGCTCGGCGGCCATCTCGCGCGTCTTGAGCACGTCGAAGGCCGATTCCTTGAGGTACACGATGTCCCGCACGCCCTGGATCCAGCCGGGTCCGATGGCACTGCCGGAACTGATCAGCGCGCCGTCCGCGTCGATACCGGACCAGTCCACCTCGGCGTCCAGGCCGTCGGCGGAAATGGGCCGCACCTGCAGCACGTTGAAGATGGCCGGGCTGTCGGGCCCCACGTCGAGGTTGGCGGCGAACTCGATCTCGACGCCGCACTTAACCTCCTTCTGGGTGATGTCCAGCAGCTCGTTCAAGATGTCCGCGAGCGGGAAGGTGTTGTATTTGAGGATGTGCGCGAAAGTGACGAACTTCGGCCCGGCGGGGGCCGGAGAATCCACCATGCGCTGGTTCTCGTAGTCATAGGTGGAGACCACGCGCTTGAAGTTGCGGAACTCGCCGCAGTCCGTGATGGGGATGCGGTCCAGGTTGACCGCGTCGTCCACGGAGGTCTTGAACTTGTCCGGCTGCAGGTCGAGCGCATACATCGCCTGCTGCGTCTCGGTCATCACCAGCTCGGGCGTCGAAGTCTGCAGGACGTTGCGCGGGTACTTCGGCGAGAAGCGGAGCACCTGGTCGCCGTCCACGACGGCCTTGCCGAGGCCGAAAGCGATCTTGGCGACGCCGTCTTCCGGCGTCTCGTAGCCGATCGGGTAGAAGTTGACCGAACGGGCCACGCCCGAGAAGGTCGGAAAGAAATGGCCCTGGTCCTCGCTGCCGCAGATCTCCTGCAGCACGATGGCCATCTTCTCCTCGGAAAGGACGTTGGCAGTGGCCGTGATGTAGCCTCTGGACGAGGCGAAGTACACGGACGCATAGACGCTCTTGATGGCCTTGGAGAGCAGGCGGAGCTGCTGGTCCTCGTTCTCCGTGTGCGGAATCATGTAGGTCGAATATACACCCGCAAACGGCTGGTAGTAAGAATCTTCCAGCTTGGAGGAGGAGCGCACGGCCAGCGGCTTGCGCACGTTGCGGATGAAGACGCGGAGCGCGTCGGTCAGCTCCTGCGGAAGCGTGGAGGCCACGAACTCCGAGAGGATCTCGGCATCCGTCAGGTCGGAATTGATGACATATTTCAGACCGTTTTCGCGGATGAAGCGGTCGAAGTATTCCGTGGTGATGACAAGGGTCCGCGGCACGAGTACGCGCACGTCCTCCCACTTGTCGTAAAGGTCGTATTTCTGGAGAATGTGGTTCAGGAACGCGAGGCCGCGCGCCTTGCCGCCCAGCGAGCCCGAGCCGATGCGGGCGAACCAGATGGCGTCGTTGTAGGATTCCGGCTCGAAGAGCGCCACCACGCCGAGCCCCTGGCTGATGCGGTAGTCGCGGATCATCCGGAGATTCATTTCACGCACGTGGGCGACGTCTTCGTCGGAATGGATGCGGATCGGCTTGAACATGTCGCCGATCGAGAAAATACCGCGGCCGTAGAGCCAGCGGGAGATGTAATTCTTGTCGGCGAGCTTGCGCAGCTCGCGGTCGGACATGGCCGCCACGACCTGCTCGAACTCGTAGAGGTTGCGGGCGCGCGCCGTCACCATCCCCGTGTCGGGATCCGTGACCACGAAGTCGCCGAAACCGAATTCGCGCCCGATGTATTCCGACACCTCCTGGGTGAGGGTCTTGGAGCGCTTGTGCACGAAGCCCACGCCGAGCTGCTCGGCCACGGAACGCATGCTCTCCTGGGAGGACTGCATCAGGAACGGCAGCATCGGGCTGTCGTGCCGCACCAGGCGGCAGAGGTCGATGCCCGCATCGATCTTCTCCTGCTCGGGCTTGTCGCCCTTGTGGATGACGAAGCCGATGTCGGAGATGATGCCGATGACGTTGGACTTGTATTTCTGATAATAATCGTAGGCCTCGTCGTAGCACGTGGCCATCAAGATCTTGGGGCGGGCGCGCTTGCGGAGGAACTGCTGTTCCTCGTTGAGCGCATCGCGCACCGCCGCGCTGTTCTGCTGGAGTACGAGGCGGTACAGCAGCGGCAGGTACGTCGAATAATAACGCACGGAGTCTTCCACCAACAGGATGACGCGGGCCCCCATTTCGAGGCAGTCATGTTCCGCGTTGAGCTTGTCCTCGAGGAGCTTGATGATGGCGATGAGGACGTCGGTACTGTTGTTCCAGCAGAACACATAATCGATACCGGCCTGGTCGCATTCCTCGATTTTGCGATAGATCTCCCGGGAGAACGAGGACAGCAGGACGATCGGCGTCTCGGGCGCGAGCTCCTTCGCCTGCAGCGAGAAGGAGAACACGTCGAGCTTGCCGACATTGTACATCGTGATGACGAGGTCGAACCCCTCCCCCTGCTTCATGATCTCGAGCGCATCCAGCGTGGACTCGGCCCGCACGATGGCGGGCGGGTTGCTCAGGTTGAGCTCGGAGTACTCCTGCGTGATCAGGGCCTCGATGTGTCCGTCCTCCTCCAGGGAGAAACTGTCATAGTTGTTACAAACCAGGAGGATTCGGCGAATCCTCCTGGCCATCAGTTGTGTGTAGTCCGTGTTGTTGCTCATAAATTAGACTAAGCCCTGGTCCACCATCGCGTTGGCCACCTTGATGAAGCCGGCGAGGTTGGCACCCTTGACGTAGTTGATGTAGCCGTCCTCCTCGGTGCCGTACTTCAGGCAGGCAGCGTGGATGTCGGACATGATACGGTGCAGGTGCTCGTCGACCTCCTCGGAGGTCCACTTCTGACGGATGGAGTTCTGGGTCATCTCCAGACCGGACGTCGCCACGCCGCCGGCGTTGGACGCCTTGCCCGGCGAGTAGAGCATCTTGTTGCTCTGGAAGATGGCGATGGCCTCGGGCGTGGAGGGCATGTTCGCACCCTCGACGACGCACCAGCAGCCGCCCTTCACCAGGTTCTCCGCGTCAGCCTTCTCGATTTCGTTCTGCGTGGCGCAAGGGAGCGCGATGTCGCAAGGGATGCGCCAAGGGCGCTCACCCTGGAAATACTGGGCCTTGGGATATTTGTTGACGTATTCCTTGATACGGCCGCGGCGGACGTTCTTGAGTTCGAGCACGAATTTGTGCTTCTCCTCGTCGAGACCGTCGGGATCGTAGATAAAGCCGTCTGAGTCGGAGAGCGTGACGACCTTGGCACCCAGGCGCATGGCCTTCTGGGCGGCGTACTGGGCCACGTTGCCGGAGCCGGACACCACCACGGTCTTGCCCTCGAAGCTTTCATTGCGGGTAGCAAGCATCTCCTGCGCGAAGTAGCAGACGCCGTAGCCCGTGGCCTCGGTGCGCAGCAGGCTGCCGCCCCAGTTGAGGCCCTTGCCGGTCAGCGTGCCCGTGAACTCGTCGCGGAGGCGCTTGTACTGGCCAAAGAGGAAGCCGATCTCACGGCCGCCCACACCGATATCGCCGGCCGGCACATCCGTGTCGGCGCCGATGTGGCGCTGCAGCTCGGTCATGAAGCTCTGGCAGAAACGCATCACTTCAGCGTCGGACTTGCCGCGCGGGCTGAAGTCGGAACCGCCCTTGCCGCCGCCCATCGGGAGCGTGGTCAGGGAGTTCTTGAAGGTCTGCTCGAAGGCCAGGAACTTCAGGATGCTGAGGTTCACGCTGGCGTGGAATCGGATACCGCCCTTGTACGGGCCGATCGCGCTGTTCATCTGTACGCGGTAACCGCGGTTGATGTGGATCTCGCCCTTGTCGTCGGTCCAGGGAACACGGAACATGATGACGCGCTCCGGCTCGACCATGCGCTCGAGGATCTTGAGATCCATCAGATGAGGATAAGAGGTGACATAAGGTGCTACACTTTCCACCACCTCGCGGACAGCCTGGTGAAATTCTTTTTCGCCAGGGTTGCGTGCGATCAGTTCATCCATGAACCGGTCGACGTAGTTCTGTGTGAATTTGTCCATACTATGGGATTTAACTAACCGGATTCAAATGTAAGGCAAAAATTTTAAAAAGTCAAGGTTCTTTGCTGAAAAAATGTCAGCGTTTTTGACAAAATGTCTTGAGTATCAGTTATTTATATATGGTATTGCGCCAAAATGTCCCACTTTGTCAGATGGTCTGCGAATTGTAAGCATGTAAGGCGTCCCCCGGTCGGGACAAAGACAAAAAGTTAAACGACATTTAAAATGATAGGAGATTTGATTATGTATCCCGCAAGAAGAAACCAGGCTTGGATTCCGAGCATTTTCGGTGACCTGTTCGACGATTTCGCAGTAATGCCTGCAAAGCAGTTTGCCTCCCCTGCCGTCAACATCAAGGAGACCGACAAGGACTTCCAGATCGAGATTGCGGCCCCGGGCATGACCAAGGATGACTTCACGATCCGCGTCGACAACGACGAGGAACTGGTGATCGCCCTGGAGAAGAAACATGAGAACAAGGATGAGCGCAAGGGCGAGAACTACCTGCGCCGCGAGTTCTCCTACACGTCCTACCACCAGGCATTCACCCTGCCTGACAACATCGACATCGAGGCCATCAAGGCCAACATGACCAACGGCGTGCTGGGCATCGTCCTGCCGAAGAAGACGCCGGAGAAGCAGATTCCCGCTTCCCGCCACATCGAGATCGCGTAAAGCGAGTTTCGCAAAAAAGGGCTGCCGTGAAGTTCACGACAGCCCTTTTTTTATAGGTTGGAAAGTCGTATCTTTGCAATTATGGAAGAGACACGACGGGAAGCCGACCTGGCCGAGGTGCTGGAGGTGGCTGCGGAAGCGGGGCACATCCTGCTTGAGAACGGTGCCGAGATATCGCGCGTGGAAGACATCATGTCCCGCATCGCGTCGCATTTCGGCGTGGACTCGGGCAGTTTCTTCGTGCTCAGCAACGGCATCTTCACCACCGGCTCGGTGGACAAGGTCCGCCAGGACGGCGGACAGGCGCAGACCTACGCCAACGTGGAGTTCATCCCCATCCGGGGAATCCAGCTGTCCAAGGTCATCGCCGTGAACCGCCTGAGCTACGACATCGCCTACGGCGTATGCTCGCTGGAGCAGGCGCGCGAACGGCTGCGCATCATCCGCGAGGCTCCGCCCAAGCCGAACTGGGAGCAGATCCTGGGATCCGCCCTGGGCGCCGCCGGCTTCTGCGCCGTGTTCGGCGGCGGCTGGATGGACTGTGCGGCCTCTTTCGTGGTGGGAGCGCTGCTTTACCTCTTTATTCTGCTGGTCAGCAGCCGCTACCTGTCCAAGATCGTGGGCGGCGTGAGCAACGCGCTGCTGGCCACCTTCCTCTGCCTGCTGTTCAGCCGCATCGGTTTCGGCGACAGCCTCAGCAACATGATCATCGGCTCGATCATGCCCCTCATCCCCGGCGTGCCCTTCGTCAACGGCGTGCGCGACCTGGCGAATTCCGACTATATCGCCGGCCTGACGCGCCTGACCGACGCGATGCTGGGTTTCGTGAACATCGCGCTGGGCGTGGCGTTCAGCTTCCTGCTGGACGGCTGGCTTTTCGGCGGAATGATCGTCCTGGAGGGCATGAGCATCAATCCTGAAACCGCGGGGCTGGTCGTGCAGACGCTCGCCGCCTTCGTGGGCACGCTCGCTTTCGCCGACCTGTTCGGCGTGCCGCGGGCCCAGTACATCACGGCCGGAATCACCGGTGCCGTGGGCTGGTGCCTGTACCTGGTGCTGGTGCGCCTGGCCGGCGTCTCCCCGGTAGTGGCCATCATCCTGTCCTCCGTGCTGATCTGCATCCTGGCCCGCGTCGCAGCCATCGCCCAGAAGTGCCCCGCGCAGGTATTCCTGCTCTGCGGCATCTTTCCGCTGGTGCCGGGAGCCGGCATCTTCTGGTGCACATACTACCTGGTGTCCGGGCAGTTGGCCGAATCGCTCACGACCGGCTTCGGCGCCGTCAAGGCGGCGGTCGCCATCGTCCTCGGCATCATCGTGGCGATGGAACTCCCGCAGCGCATTTTCTCCGGCAAGCGTCCCAAGCCGGAACAGGATATCCATTGATTGCAAATCTTCGACGATATGAAAAAAGTATTGCTTACCCTGCTGGCCTGTCTGGCCCTGCCGTGGCTCTCGATGGCCAATGGCGACCCGGTAATCTCGTATTCCGCATCCATCCGTTCCTGCAATCCCGTGCCGCTCAAGGTGGCCGACGTGCAGGTGGTACGCGAGGATCTGACCATCAAGGTGAAACTCCCTTACACGGAAGTGAAGGTGGCCTATCGCCTGAAGAACGCTTCCGCGAACCCTATCCACGTGGATTACGGTTTCCCGGTGGACTTTGACGGCAGGATGGACGATGCGGCCGGTTTCGAAGGCAACCAGTGGAACGAGTCCATGGACGAGGCCGGAATCGGCCATCGGGCGGTGCGCGACGTGCATTTCCGGCTGGACGGCCGGGAACTGAACTGGACGAACGCGGATTCCATCGTCAAGTTGGACGAATTTGAGGATGAAGAGGGTGAGAAGTATGAAATCAAGGTCTGCCGCCTCTGGACCTACACGGTGCTGGACATCCCGGCCGGCGAGACGGTGACGCTGGAAGTGAGTTATGCCGTCCTCTGCAACTGGGGCACCGGCATGGGGGTGGTGAAAGGATCACCCCTCTCCCGATATTTCCCGTCGGATGTCACGTTTACCTATGATTTCACGCCGGCGCAGCACTGGGGGAACGGCAAGGCGGACGAGATTGCCGTCACGGTGGACTGCTCCGCCATGCCGGACGGCTATTTCCATCCGAGCGGACCGTCGAGCCCGGACTTGTATGGCGCGGACTTCGTGCGCAACGGAAAGGTCTGGACATTCAAGGCGAAGAATTACGATTTCGTTGACGCGAACGGCCTCGTGGTGAATTTCTATAAGAATTATGAGGCGCCGGAGGAACTTTACCCCTCCTGGGGAGACCCGCTGAAGAACTGCGCCATCGCGTCCTCCGACTACCGGCTTTCCGTGTCCGGGGCCCAGGACAAATACCCTGCCTCCAACATGCAGGACGGCGATCTCACGACCGCCTGGGTGGCCCCCGGAAACGGCGTGGGCGCCACGATCGAGATTGTCTTCCCGGAGCCGCAGCGTGTCTCCGACATTGCACTTTGGAACGGCTACCACAAGTCCGCCTCGCTCTGGGGCGCCAACAGCAGGATCAAGAAACTGCGTATGGAAGTCACGCGTGCAGACGGCTACAAGGACGAGGCGAAGGAGGTCGATTTCACGGACTGGGACTGGTACCATTATTCGCTCTCTGAAACGGAAACGCCCCGTTTCGGCTTTGTCTCCATGATTGCGGTGACGGATTTGCATCGCCAGCGCGATGGCCGGGAACTGGGTTCCGACGACGACGGCATCATTCAGTATGACAAGGTTTCCGCCGACGCCGATAAGGTGTCCAGCATCCGCCTGACCATCCTGGACGTCGTGCCCGGCACGAAATACAAGGATCTCTGCGTGTCCGACCTGATCATCCTGGACGGCTTCATCATCCTGGACAAATGAGACCGGGGCTGATCGTGGCGATGTCCTCGGAGTACGAGGCGTTGCGCCGCGCCGGTGTGGAGGGCGTGGCGAAGTCCGGCATCGGCAAGGCCGGCGCCGCCCGCGCCGCCACGGAACTGATCCTGCAGGAGCATCCCGACTGCATCATCAACTCCGGTTGCGCCGGGGGCATCGGAGCAGGCTTGAATATCTTCGACATCGTGGTCGGCAGCCAGTATGCCTATCACGACGTCAACTGCGGCGACGGCTTCCTGCCCGGCCAGGTCCAGGGGGAGCCGCAGCGCTTCGACGCCGATCCTGCCTTACTGCAGGCCGCGCTCTCAGTACAGGCGGATTACCCGCTGCACAGCGGCCTCATCTGCTCCGGCGACCAGTTCCTCACGACGCCGGAGGACGACGTCCGCGTGCTTTCCATCTACCCGGACGCGCTTGCCTGTGATATGGAATCCGCAGCCGTCGCGCAGGTCTGCAAGTACTACGGCGTGCCCTTCCTGAGCTTCCGCATCATCAGCGACGTCCATACGACTCACGAAGAGGCGGAGGCCGGCTACCGCGACTTCTGGGAGCGGATCGGCGACGACTCCTTCGCCTTCGTGAGGCAGTTACTGGAAAAACTGTAATAATGGGAAGGACGGCCCGGATTCCATGAGGAAAACGGGCCGACTAACCAATGAACTCCTTCAGTTCCTTTGGCGGAACACCCACCACGCGGGCCAATTGCTTGCTGCCCGCCCACACCTTTTTCCGCAGTCTTCGACACAATTCAATTCTTTGCCCCAGAGAGAGAAGTTGCAGGTCGTCCACGGCATATAATTCAACCGAGATGGCCACGACCATTTTCCTGATATCTCCGTCCGGCAAAGAAACGCTCTCAGAAAGCATTTCCTGGTTGACGTGTGCTTCGACTTTCTGATTCAACGAGAACATGTACCTGCCGATATTACCGAACACCTTTTCTTCCAATTCATACTCCGTATAAGAACCCGGCCAGATCAAACCATCCGGCAACAATAGCCAATCATCCGGCAGTTGTATTTTGGTTTCCAATATTTTACGCTTCTCATAAATGGAATGGTCCCCCCCAGCCTCCTACCTATGCTTTTTGTGAATGAATGATCTTGAAACAGCAAGTTGGCAGAACTCCAACGATACCCCGCCGGAGTACAGCGGATTCCAGCAACCAGCGGATTGCGATGCACATATACAATCTTTTCTTGCAGGTTTTCCCGATCCGGAATCAGCCAGGCATCATGTTCCCAATTCTCCTCGATATGGAAACCCTCCCGGTGATTCAACAACCAAATGCCCGTCAGGCGTTCGTAGAGTTGCAAAAAGGCCAGACAGGCATCCCGTGTTCCGTACAAGATAAAGTGAACATGGTTATCCATCAAACAAAAGCAAATGATCTTCAGTTGTGATTTCTTTCGATAAAATAAATTTTAATATGCGTCAATTATCCGTATCTTCGCATTGTATACCATCTGATTTTCCTCTGTCATGAAACGTATCCTTCTCGTCACCGCCCTTGCCTGCTGCCTGTCGGCGGTCCTTTCCGCAGCGCCGGCCATCCAGAACGCTTACGCCCGGGCCGGGCAGTCCCTGGACGGGACATGGCGCGCTATCGTGGATCCGTATGAGAACGGCTATTACAGTTACCGGATGGTGCCGATGCCCACGCCGCAGACATTCTTCGCCGACCGGCATTTCTATGAGGACCAGACGAAACTGATTGAATACGATTTCGACGCCGCCGGCACGCTGGAAGTGCCCGGCGACTGGAACACCCAGCGGGAGAAGTTATATTATTATGAAGGAACGGTCTGGTACCGGCGCCTCTTCGACGCGGCCCCGGAGCCGGGTCACCGCTACTTCATCCATTTCGACGGAGCCAACTATGAGACGATCGCCGCCCTGAACGGGCGCCTGATCGGCAAGCATACGGGCGGTTTCACCGCCTTCGATTTCGAAGTCACGGAGCAACTGAAGCCGGGGCAGAACTCGCTGGTGGTCAAGGTGGACAACAAGCGCCACGCGGACGGCGTCCCCACCATCAACACCGACTGGTGGAACTACGGCGGCATCACCCGCAGCGTCCGCCTGCTGGACGTTCCGGAGACCTTCATCAGGGATTATGAACTCAAACTTTCCGCCGACCGCAAGGGTGTCGAGGGCTGGGTCCAACTGGACGGCTCCGCGCTATCGCAGGCCGTCAGCGTGGAGCTCCCCGAACTCAAGATGAACGTCAAACTGGTTACGGACGCCGACGGGCGGGCCAGTTTCGCCATCCCCTTCCCGCGCCGGGCCAGCGTCCGTTTCTGGCGGCCGGACGACCCGAAACGCTATGAAGTCCGCGTCGTCGCGCAGACGGACAGCGTCTCGGACCAGATCGGCCTGCGGACCGTCAGCACGCAGGGCAGCAAGATTCTGCTCAACGGGGAGGAGATCTTCTTGAAAGGCATTTCCATCCACGACGAGCGTCCGGGAGCCGCAGCAGGCCGCGCCTACAGTCCGGAGCACGCCCGCACGACGCTGGGCTGGGCCCGCGAGCTGGGCTGCAATTTCGTACGCCTGGCGCACTATCCCCACAACGAAAAAATGCTGCGCGCCGCCGACGAGCTGGGCTTCCTGGTCTGGTCGGAGATTCCCGTCTACTGGACCATCGCCTGGGACAACGAGGAGACCTACGCCAATGCGCAGAACCAGTTGGACGAGATGATCGCCCGCGACCGCAACCGCGCCTGTGTCATCATCTGGTCGGTGGCCAACGAGACGCCACGCTCGCCCCAGCGGCTGGATTTCCTGGGGCGCCTGATCGACCGCACGCGGACGCTGGATCCTTCCCGCCTGGTCTCCGCCGCGATGGAAAAGGATGAGACGGCGCCCGGGCAGATGACGCTCGCGGATGAACTGATGAACCTGACGGACCTGCTGAGTTTCAACCAATACGTCGGCTGGTATGACGGGGATGTCGAGAAATGCGACCGCGTCCGCTGGACCTTCCCGGTGGACAAGCCGGTCATCATCTCGGAACTGGGCGGCGGCGCGAAATACGGCCGCCACGGCAGCCCGGACGAGCGCTTCACGGAAGAATACCTCGTGCGCCTCTACGAGGCCAATATCCGGATGCTGGAGAACATCCCGGGCCTGGCCGGCTGCACCCCCTGGATCCTCAAGGATTTCCGCTCCCCGCGCCGTGCCCTGGAAGGGATCCAGGACGACTTCAACCGCAAGGGGCTCGTTTCCGAGAAAGGCGAGAAGAAAGACGCCTTCTTCGTTTTACAACAATGGTATAACAGCAAATAAATGATCCGCAATATCTTTTTCGACTTCGACGGGACGCTGGCAGACACCAGCGAGGGTATCGTCCGTTGCACGCAGGCCACGCTGCAGGAGATGGGCCTCCCCGCCTCCACGCCGGAGCGCATCAAGGCCACCATCGGCCTGCCTCTCGGGCAGTGCTTCGCCCGCGGCACCGACACGCCTCCCGAGCGCGTCGATGAGGCCTGCGCCACCTACCGGCGCCTGTTCAACGACATCGCCATCCCCTGCATCACGCTCTTCCCGGGCGTAAAGGAAGGCCTCGCAGCCCTGCACGCTGAGGGCCAGCGCCTCGCCATCTGCACCTCCCGCAGCAGCGCGTCGCTCCACGATCTGATCCGGAGACTCGACATCGGGTCCTATTTCAGCGCCCTCACCAACAACGAAGACGTCACCCATCCCAAACCGGCACCGGACCTGGCGCTCCTGCTGCTGGAGCGTCTCGGCGCAAAAGCCGAAGAATCCCTCGTCGTCGGCGACACCGTCTTCGACCTGCAGATGGGCCGCGCCGCCGGCTGCCATACCTGCGGCGTCACCTGGGGCAACCAGGACCGCCCCACCCTCCGGACCGCCGCCCCCGACCTCGTCATCGACGATTTCCGGGAACTTTTCGTATATTTGCGTACACAAGCAACGCTATGACCCGACTCCCAGACAATACCCCATTCGGTGATTATACCATCCACCGCTTCATCAAGGCCGGCCTCTACAACGACAGTTACATCGTGAAGAACGCTGAGGGTGTGCCTTTCTTCATGAAGTTCTACGACACCGGGCGCATGCCGGACAAGATGCTGGTGGACGGCACCGTGGAGGAGATCGTCCAGTGCCGGGGCATCGCCCACCCGGGTATCATCCGCTATGTGGCGGACGGCTCCGGCAAGATCAACGGCCGGGATTTCCAGTACCTGGTCACGTACTTCTTCAACGGCAAGCTGCTGTCCGAAGTACTGCGCGAGGGGCGCAAGTTCACCGCCTCCGAGGCCAAGGCCATCCTCATTCCCATTCTCGATGCGCTCGCGTACCTGAACGAAGAGCTGGACCTGAACCATAACGACCTCACCCCCCGCAACATCCTGCTGGAGACGTCCTCCAACGGCATCGTCACCCCCATCATCATCGACCTGGGCCATACGCACGACGACGTGAGCGGCGCCGTGCCCTTCCCGATGGAGGACCTCAACCCCTTCTTCCTGGCGCCGGAGGCCCTGATGGGCACCTTCAACGAGAAGAGCGACATTTTCTCCCTCGGCGCCATCCTCTTCAACATGCTCACCGGCCAGGAACCCTGGCACTGCAACATCGGCGCGCACGACTCCTTCTATTCCAAGAAGATCAGCGTCGGCCGCGCGCGTCAGAACGCGCTGGAATATCCGAAGGGCGCGAACTACGACCCGGAGCTGGCCGCCGTCATCGACGCCTGCCTGAACTTCGACCCGGCAAAGCGCCCGGACGCATCCGTGCTGCTCAAGACGCTCTCGGAAGACTTTACCCCCGGGGAGATCACCCTGCGGGAAGACAGCGCCCCCCGGCCGGATCCGGCGCAGACGCCGGACAACCAGCAGCCCCGCGAGGACCAGGTCGTCCTGAAGGCCCGGCAGAACCGCTCGGGCAAGGGCGGATTCGCCGATGTGGCCGGCATGAACGAGCTGAAAGAGGAACTGCTCAAGCGCGTGATCTGGGTCCTGCAGGACAAGGAGAAGGCGGCCAAATACCGCCTGCTGCCGCCCAACGGCATGCTGCTCTACGGTCCTCCGGGCTGCGGCAAGACCTTCTTCGCCAAGAAATTCGCCGAGGAATCGGGCTTCAACTACTACCTCGTGAACGGCTCCGACCTCGGCAGCACCTACATCCACGGCACGCAGGGTAAGATCGCCGACCTGTTCAAGAAGGCGGAGGAGAACGCCCCCTCGGTCATCTGCTTCGACGAGTTCGACTCCTTCGTCCCGGCCCGCGGCTCGGACTCCGCCCGCAACCGCGCCGAGGAGGTGAACGAGTTCCTCTCGCAGCTGAACAACTGCGCCGAACGCGGCGTCTTCGTGATCGGCACCACCAACCGCATCGACATGATCGATCCGGCCGTGCTCCGCAAGGGCCGCATGGACCTCAAATATGAGATTCCCGCTCCGGACGCCGAGACGCGCCGCGCCATGTTCGCCATCCACCTCAAGGGGCGTCCCATAGCCGACGACGTCGACCTGAACAGACTCGCCCTCCTGAGCGACGGCTACGCCTCCTCCGACATCGCCTTCATCGTCAACGAGTCGGCGATGGTGGCGGCGCTCGCCGACGAATGCATCTCGCAGCGCATCCTGGAAGAGTCCCTCCGCTGCAATCCTTCCTCCCTCGCGGCCCCGAAGCGGCCCAGGATCGGTTTTGACAATTAAAACACCCTATATGAAAAAGAGCGAATTCGAGCAGTACGCGACCCTGGGCCGCGGCATCAACTCCCAGACCCTGGGCGACTACCGCGCCGCGGTCAGCGCCTACATCAACCCGACCATCATCGAAGAGCGCCCGCTCAACGTGGCCTCGATGGACGTCTTCAGCCGCTTGATGATGGACCGTATCGTCTTCCTCGGCGTCGGCATCAACGACGACGTGGCCAACATCATCATCGCCCAGCTGCTCTTCCTGGCTTCCACTGACCCGACCAAGGAGATCTCCCTGTACATCAACACCCCCGGCGGACAGGTCTCCAGCGGCCTCGCCATCTACGACACCATGCAGTTGATCCAGCCCGAAGTGGCCACCATCTGCACGGGCATGGCAGCCTCGATGGGCTCCGTCCTGCTCTGTGCCGGCCAGCCCGGCAAGCGCTCCGCCCTGCCCCACTCCCGCGTGCTCATCCACCAGCCGCTCGGCGGCGCCGAAGGCCAGGCGTCCGACATCCTCATCGCCGCCAAGGAGATCGAGAAGACCCGCGCGGAACTCATCTCCATCATCGCCCAGCACAGCGGCCAGCCCTACGACAAGGTGTTCGCCGACGCCGACCGCGACTTCTGGATGACGGCCGAAGAGGCCTGCCAGTACGGCATGGTCGATAAGATTTTGAAATCCCGGAAATAATCCATATCTTTGCGGAAGTATGACTCAACTGCGCGCATATCACCATCACCACCGAATCTGAGGATCCGGTAGGTCGTCGTGTGCGTGCGTGTTGCGTTGAGAGAGGCTTGCCGGATGGTCCGGGAAGCCTTTTTTGTTAGATTCCCGATCAGGTCGGGAATGACGGTAAACAATCCGTAATGACGGTAAACAATCCGTTATGATGAAGAAACGTTAGTAGTATGATCAGATTAGCCATTCAATCCAAAGGCCGGCTGAACGAAGACAGCACCGCCCTGCTGCGCGAGATCGGAATCGACATCGACGACTCGCGCCGGAAATTCCTGTCCCAGGCTCCCAATTTCCCCCTGGAACTCCTTTATATGCGCGATGACGACATCCCGCAGGTCGTCTCCAGCGGCACGGCGGCGCTCGGCATCGTCGGCCTCAACGAGGTCGAAGAACACGGCCTGCCCGTGCAGATCGTCAAGAAACTCGGCTTCGGCGCCTGCCGCATCTCCCTGGCCGTTCCCAAGGCCGCGGACTACAACGGCCCGCAGTGGTTCCAGGGCAAGCGCATCGCCACCTCCTATCCCCGCATTCTCAAGAAATGGCTCGACGAGCAGGGCATCCAGGCCCGCATCGAGGTGATCACCGGCTCCGTGGAGATCGCTCCCGCCGCCGACATCGCCGACGCCATCTTCGACATCGTCTCCTCCGGCGGCACGCTCGTATCCAACGGGCTGGTCGAGGTGGAGAAGATCTTCTGGTCGGAAGCGGTGCTCATCTCCAATGGCCAGCTCACCGCCGACCAGCAGGAGATCCTGGACGAGATGCTCTTCCGCATCGATTCGGCCATGGTCAGCCGCCGCAAGAAATACATCCTGATGAACCTCCCGCAGGCCTCCGTGGAGGAAGCCACCCGCATCCTGCCCGCCATGCGGAGCCCGACCGTAATGCCGCTCGCCGCCGAGGGCTGGTGCTCCATGCACTCCGTGGTGGACGAGGACGACCTCTGGGACAAGATCAAGCAGCTCAAGGCGATCGGCGCCGAGGGCATCCTGGTCCTGAACATCGACAAAATCATTCCGTAGACCATGTTGGAAAGCTATATCAACCCGCCCAGGGAGCAATGGGAAGCGCTCTGCGCCCGCCCGTCGGCCGCCAATCCGGTCGTCCGCGAGCGCGTGGAGGGCATCCTGCAGCGCGTGCGCGAAAAGGGTGACGACGCCCTCCGCGAGCTTTCGCTGGAGATCGACGGACGCCCGCTGGGTGCCATCGAAGTGACGCCCGAGGAGATCCGGGACGCGGAAGCGAAGGTCAGCGACGCCGTCAA
Source organism: Bacteroidales bacterium (assembly GCA_017960585.1). GTDB lineage: Bacteria > Bacteroidota > Bacteroidia > Bacteroidales > UBA932 > Cryptobacteroides. The sequence continues at coordinate 9,562 of JAGCYX010000082.1, read as the reverse complement.
GCGCGCCGTGAGTCAGGCCGAGAGCAACATTCGCGCCTTCCACGAGGCCCAGCGGCCGAAGGAGATCTGCGTGCAGACGGCCCCCGGCGTGCGCTGCATCCAGCGGCCCGTTCCTATCGAGCGGGTGGGTCTCTACATCCCCGGCGGCACCGCTCCCCTCTTCTCGACCGTGCTGATGCTGGCCGTGCCGGCCTCCATCGCGCAGTGCCCCGAGGTGGTGCTCTGCACCCCCGCGGGCAAGGACGGGAAGGTCAACGCGGACGTGCTCTACACCGCCGCCTACTGCGGCGTGAAACGCATATTCAAGCTCGGCGGCGCCCAGGCCGTGGCCGCCATGGCCTACGGCACGCAGTCCGTCCCCAAGGTGGACAAGATCTTCGGCCCCGGCAACCAGTATGTCACCACCGCCAAGCAGCTGCTGTCCGCCGGGACGGTGGCCATCGACATGCCCGCCGGACCGTCCGAGGTGATGGTCATCACCGACGGGTCCTCCCCCGCCTCCTTCGCCGCCGCCGACCTGCTCTCGCAGGCGGAGCACGGCGCCGACAGCCAGGTGATGCTGGTCTGCACCGACACGCAGACCGCGGAAGCCGTCCGCGCCGAAGTGGAACGGCAGGTCAGCGAGCTGCCCCGCGCGGACTTCGCGTGGAAAGCGCTCGACAAGAGCCGCTGTATCGTGCTCGAGGACCGCGAGGACCGCGTCGCGTTCGCGAATGCCTACGCGCCCGAACACCTCATCCTCGCCGTGCAGGATCCCTGGGGGCTGGCGAGCCGCATTACCGCGGCCGGCAGCGTGTTCGTGGGCGCCTGGACGCCGGAAAGTGCGGGCGATTACGCCTCCGGCACCAACCACACCTTGCCCACCTGCGGCTGGGCCCGCTCCTTCAGCGGGGTCAACCTGGACAGCTACTACCGCAAGATGACCTTGCAGGAACTCACGCCGGAAGGCCTGCGCGGCCTCTCGGAAACCATCGTCACCATGGCGGAGGCGGAAGGCTTGCAGGCCCACGCCAACGCCGTCAAAATCCGCGTCGGCCATGAATAGCATCGAATCCCTGGTCCGGCCCAACATCCGGGCCCTGTGCCCCTACAGCACGGCGCGCGACGAATACCAAGGCAAGCTGGGCATCTTCCTGGATGCCAACGAGAGCCCCTACCCCACGGGCTGGAACCGCTATCCGGATCCGCGCCAGAAGGAGCTCAAGGCCAAGCTGTCCGCCATCAAGGGCGTGCCCGCGGAGAGCATCTTCCTGGGCAACGGCAGCGACGAGGCCATCGACCTGATGTTCCGCATCTTCTGCACCCCGGGCGTGGACAACGCCGTCGCGATCGATCCCAGCTACGGGATGTACAACGTCGCGGCCGACATCAACGACATCGAGATGCGCCGCGTCTCCCTCGGGCCGGACTTCTCCCTCCCGACGGAGGCCCTGCTCGCCGCAACGGACGCGCGCACCAAGCTGCTCTTCCTGTGCAGCCCCAACAACCCGTCGGGCAACGCGTTCCCGACCGCCGAGCTGGAGGCACTCATCCGCCGCTTCCCCGGCGTCGTGGTGCTGGACGAGGCCTACGCCGACTTCAGCGCGAAGGGCAGCCTGCGCACCCGCCTGCCGGAGTTCCCCAACCTCGTGATCTTCCAGACGCTGTCCAAGGCCTACGGGCTCGCGGGACTGCGTCTCGGCATGGCCTTCGCCAGCCCCTACATCATCCGGCTGATGTCGATGGTCAAATATCCCTACAACATCAACCAGTCCACCCAGGAGCTCGTCTCCGCGGCGCTGGACAAGCCCATCGACGGCCAGGTGGCCGAGATCGTCGCCCAGCGCGCCCGCGTAGCGGCGGCGCTCCCCTCCTTCGGCTTCGTGCGCCGCGTCTATCCCAGCGACGCCAACTTCCTGCTGGTGCAGGTGGACGACGCCGACGCGCTCTACGCGCACCTGATCGCCGACGGCATCATCGTGCGCAACCGCAACCGCGTGAACGGCTGCACGGGCTGCCTGCGCATCACCATCGGACTCACCTCCGAGAACGACAAACTGCTACAATCCCTCCAAGCTTATGAAAAAGGCGATATTCATCGATAGGGACGGCACCCTGCTGTGCGAACCCGCCGACGAGCAGATCGACGCCCTGGACAAGGTCGTCTTCGTGCCCGGCGCCATCAGCGGCCTGAAGGCCCTCACCGGCCTGGGCTACGAGCTCGTGATGGCCTCCAACCAGGACGGCCTGGGCACGCCCGCCTTTCCGGAGGAAACCTTCTGGCCCGCCCAGAACCTGCTTCTGCGCACGCTGGAGGGCGAAGGCGTGGTCTTCGACGACATCCTGATCGACCCCTCCTTCCCGGAGGACAAATCCCCCAACCGCAAGCCCGGGACCGGGATGTTCGGCAAGTACCTCGACGGTTCCTACGACCTCGCGGCCAGCTGGGTCATCGGCGACCGGGAGACGGACCGCCAGTTGGCGGAGAACCTCGGCGCGCAGGCGCTGCTGGTGGGCGAAAAGAGCTGGGCGGAGATCGCCGAGACCATCCGCAGCAGCGCGCGCAGCGCCACCGTGGCCCGCAAGACCGGCGAGACGGACATCTACGTCCGCGTGGACCTGGACGGCAAGGGCCCCTCGGGCGTCGACACCGGCCTGAAGTTCTTCGACCATATGCTCTCGCAGCTCATCACCCACGGCGGCATCGCACTGGAGATCCGCTGCAAGGGCGACCTGGAAGTGGACGAGCACCACACCATGGAGGATGTGGGCATCGCCCTCGGCGAGGCCCTGCGGCAGGCCCTGGGCGACAAGCGCGGCATCGAGCGCTACGGCTTCGCCCTGCCCATGGACGAGAGCCGCGCCATCGTGCTGCTGGATTTCGGCGGCCGCAGCGAGCTCGTCTGGGACGTGCAGTTCACCCGCGAATACGTGGGCGACGTGCCCACCGAGATGTTCAAGCATTTCTTCAAATCGCTCTCCGACGCCATGCGCGCCAACCTCTACGTGCAGGCGCGCGGCGAGAACAACCACCACCTCGCAGAAGGTGTCTTCAAGGCGTTCGCCCGTTCGCTCAAGCAGGCGGTGCGGCGCAATGTGTTCAGCTACGACCTCCCCTCCAGCAAAGGACTGCTATGATCGCCATCATCGACTACGACGCCGGCAACATCCGCTCGGTCGGCAACGCCCTGCAGCGCCTGGGCGCGGAATACGAACTCACCGCGGATCCCGCCCGCATCCTGGCGGCCGACAAGGTCATCCTGCCCGGCGTGGGCAACGCCGCCGAGGCGATGGCCAGCCTGCAGGAGCGCGGCCTGTGCGAGCTCGTGAAGAGCCTGCGCCGGCCGGTGCTGGGCATCTGCGTGGGTATGCAGCTGATGTGCCGCGACTCCGAGGAGGGGCCGACGCAGTGCCTGGGCATCTTCGACGCCCACGTGCGCCGCTTCACCGAGGCGCCGGACGCCAAGGTCCCGCACATGGGCTGGAACGCCCTGGGCAACCTGGACAGCAAGCTGTTCAAGGGCCTGGGCGGCGGCTCCTTCGTCTATTTCGTGCATTCCTATTACCCGGAGCTGTGTCCCGACACCATCGCGACCTGCCGTCACGGGGAGCGCCTCTTCAGCGCGGCGCTCAAGTATGAGAACTTCTACGGTACGCAGTTTCATCCCGAGAAGAGCGGCTCCGTCGGGGCGGCGATTCTCCAGAATTTCCTTGCCCTATGATCAAGATTACCCCCGCCATCGACCTCATCGAAGGACGCTGCGTGCGCCTGACGCGCGGCGATTATCTGCAGAAGACCGTGTATGACGGTTCTCCCGTCGATGTGGCGCGCAGCTACGCCGACTGCGGCGTGGAGCGCATCCACCTCGTGGACCTGGACGGCGCCAAGCTCGGATCGCCCCAGAACCTCCGCACCCTCGAAGCCATCGCCAAGGCCGTGTCCTGCGAGCTGGAATGGGGCGGCGGACTGGGGAGCGACGAAGCCCTGAAGGGGGCTTTCGACGCCGGCGCCACGCACGCCGTCATCGGCAGCGTGGCCGTACGGCAGCCGGATCTGCTCGAAGCCTGGCTGAAGCAGTACGGAGCCAAGATTATCCTCGGCGCCGACGTGCGGGACGAGCGCATCGCCATCTCCGGCTGGCGCGACTCCTCGCCGCTGGGCATCGAGGACCTCGTGTCCCGCTTCCTGCCGATGGGCCTGCAGGAATGCATCGTCACGGAGATCTCCCGCGACGGAATGTTACAGGGGCCGGCCGCCTCGCTCTACGTACGCCTGCAGCGGGAGTTCCCGACGCTGAGCTTCACCGTGAGCGGCGGCATCGGCAGTATGTCGGACATCCATATGCTGGACGCCCTGCATCTGCGCAAGGTCATCGTGGGCAAGGCCATCTATGAAAACCATATCACGCTGGAAGATATCAAATCATGGTCGCAAAGCGCATCATCCCCTGCCTCGATGTAAAGGACGGGCAGGTCGTCAAAGGAATTAACTTCGAGGGACTCCGCGAAGTCGGGGACGCCGTCGACATGGGGGTGCAGTACTCCCGGGACGGCGCCGACGAGCTGGTGTACCTCGACATCAGCGCCACCCAGGAGGGACGGCGCACCTTCGCCGCGCTGGTGGAGCGCATCGCCCTGGGGATCGACATCCCCTTCACCGTGGGCGGCGGCATCGGCAGCGTGGAGGACGCGGCGCGACTGCTGGATGCCGGAGCGGACAAGATTTCCGTCAACAGCGCGGCCATCGCCGATCCGTCGCTGATCGGGCGCATCGCCGGGAAATACGGCAGCCAGTTCGTCGTGGTGGCGATCGACGCCAAGTGCATCGACGGACGCTGGACCTGCACCACGCACGGCGGCAAGCGCCTGACAGACGTGGAGCTGTTTTCCTGGGCCCGGGAGGCGCAGGAGCGCGGCGCGGGCGAGATCCTCTTCACCTCGATGGACCACGACGGCACCTGCGCGGGCTATGCCGACGCGGTGTATGCGCGCCTGGCCGAGGAGCTCACGATTCCGGTGATCGCCTCGGGCGGCGCCGGCTCCGTGGAGGACATCCGGCGGGTGCTGACCGAGGGGCGCGCCGACGCCGCCCTCGCCGCCAGTATCTTCCACTACGGACAGATTCCCATTCCGCAACTGAAACAGGCACTGCGTGAAGCAGGCATTAATGTCAGAATATGAAATTCAGTGATTTTAAATTAGATAAGACCGGCGACGGGCTATTGCCGGTAATCATTCAGGATGCGACGACCCTGAAGGTGCTGATGCTGGGGTATATGAATGAGGAAGCGTTCGACAAGACGGTCGAGACCGGGCTGGTGACCTTCTGGTCCCGCAGCCGGCAGACGCTCTGGACCAAGGGCGAGACCAGCAACAACTTCCTCCACGTGGTGGAGATGTTCGCCGACTGCGACGCCGACACCCTCCTGATCAAGGCGCGCCCCGACGGGCCCACCTGCCACCGCGGCACCACCGCCTGCTTCGACACGCCGGAAGACGAAGGCTTCATCCGCACCCTGCAGGCCGTCGTGGCCGACCGCCACGCCAAGATGCCCGAAGGCTCCTACACCACCAAGCTCTTCATCAAAGGCCCCAAAGCCATCGGCAAGAAAGTCCTCGAAGAGGCCGGCGAGGCCGTCATCGAAGCCGTCGACGGCAACCGTGACCGCTTCGTCTACGAGGCCTCCGACCTCATCTACCACTTCCTCGTCCTCCTCGAGCAGCAGGGCGTCTCTCCCGCCGACCTCGAGCACGAACTCGCCCTGCGGCACCGGTAATCCGGAGTGCAGCGACGCAGGGGGTCTGGGGGGAACGCCCCCCGGTAATCTTGCAAATATGGCGCGAACGCGCTATATTTGCACCCGGTTTGCAGGCGCAGACCAAGGGGTGCTGAGGCCCAGAAGGGCCGAGGCTGAGATGATACCCTCATACCTGATCGGGGTAATGCCCGCGTAGGAAACCGTTATCTTCCCATCCCCTTATTGTATAATTATTTTACAATTAAGGATTTACTATGCACAAAAGTTTGCTGAACGCCGCGATGCCGCTCATCCTGGGGGCCCTCGGCGTTTTTTCCGCCGCGGCCCAGGCCCCGGCGGATTCCCTGCAGGTCGAGCAGCTGCAGGAGGTCGTGATCGGCGCCGTGCGCGCCGCCAAGGACGCCCCCTTCGCCGTGGCCAACATCAGCCGCAGCGAGTTGCAGGACTTCTCCACCACCGGTATCGAGCTTCCGATGCTCTTCGCCCGCACGCCCGGCATCATCGCCTGGGGCGAGAACGGCGTGGGCACGGGCACCAGCTATATGCGCATCCGCGGCGCGGGCGGCTCCCGCATCAACGTCACCCTCGACGGCGTGCCGCTCAACTCCCCGGAGGACCAGACGGTCTTCTGGGCCAATATGAACTCCTACGGCGCCCTGATGGGCAGCGTCCAGATCCAGCGCGGCGTGGGCGCCTCGACCAACGGCGACGGCGCCTTCGGCGGCACGGTCGCCCTCGGCACCAAGGCCCCTTCGCTCGTCCCGACGGCCGAAGTGAACGCCTCTTATGGCTCCTGGAACACGATGAACCTGGGCGTGAGCGCCTCCACGGGCCTGCTCTGGAACCACCTCATCCTGGAAGGCGCCTACCACCAGACCACCTCCGACGGTTACCTGCACGGCACGAACGGCCGCTCGGGCAGCTGGTACGGCGGCCTGACCTGGCTCGGCCGCGACTGGAAGTTGTCCTACAAGCTGCTGGGCAACTTCGAGACCACCGGTCAGGCCTGGAACGGCGTCACGGCGGGCAATGACGACCTCTCCCTGATGGACGGCACCTACGGCGAACACACCGGCATCAAGACCTATAAGGATATGTACGATCTCGGTCTTGGCCTGTACAACTCGCTCTACGAGCATATGACCATCGATGGGAACCATTATACCATAGATCGCTACCAGATGAACGACGGTTCTTTCTGGCCCCGCACCACGGATAATTTCTGGCAGACCCATCACATCCTGAACTTCGCCTGGGACATCAACCCGTACTGGAAACTCTCCGTATCGCCGCACTACACCCACGGCTATGGCTACTACGAGGAGTTCCGTTACCAGAACAAACTCACCAAATACGGCATTTCCCCATTCAAAAGACCTGACGGCAGCACCGTCAAGCGCAGCGACTTTGTCCGTCAGAAGGGGCTCACGCAGGACGCATACGGCGTGGTGGCAAACGTGAACTTCCGGAAAGGCGGCTGGGACGTGATCGGCGGCCTGTCCGTCCAGCAGTTCCGGGGCAACCATTTCGGCTACCTGACCTATTTCGGAGATCCGGATGTGAAGTTTTTCCTCCAGTTCCTGAACCAGGCGCATGTGTTCAACGCAGAAGGCGGGTACCGATATTATGATTCCGACGCAGCCAAGTTGGACGCCAGCGGCTTCGTGAAGGCCTCCTATTCCCTGACGCCGGAATGGAGCTTTTTCGGCGACCTGCAGTTCCGCCACGTGACCTACCGCACGGACGGTTACAACGACAAATACTATGTCGATGAAAACGGTGTCCCGCAGACGCACTTCCTGGACGTAGACGTGAAGTACAACTTCTTCAACCCCAAGGCCGGCATCAACTTCCAGCGCGGCGGGCACCGGGGCTACGCCTCCTTCGCGATAAGCCATCGCGAGCCGGAGCGCAACAACTTTACCGACAACGGCAAATATCCCTTCCCCCGCGCCGAGCGCCTGATGGATTTGGAAATGGGCTACCAATGGTCCGGGAAGCGCTTCCAGGCCGGCGTCAACGTCTACTACATGCGCTACAAGGACCAGTTGGTGCAGACCGGCGAACTGAGCGACATCGGCGAAGCGCTGACCACCAACATCGCGGATTCCTTCCGCACGGGAATCGAGCTGACGGCCGGATGGGACGTCACGCGCTGGCTGACCGTCGAGGGCAATGCCGCCCTCAGCCGCAACCGCCTGGTGGACTTCGAGGAATACGTCGAGGACTGGGACAACGGCGTGCGCAAGATCCATTACGATGACGCGCCGCTGGCCTATTCGCCGAACGCCATCCTGAACGGCTTCGTCACCGCCCATTTCGGCGGCTTCCGCGCCGTCTGGCACACCAACTACGTCAGCCGGATGTACCTGGACAACACGGGCAACGTGGACCGCTCCCTGCCGGCCTACAGCCTCACGGACCTCAGCCTGAGCTATTCGCTCAAGCCGCGCAAGGTCCTGCGCGAGGTCGTTTTCGGCGTAGACGCCAACAACCTTTTCTCCGCCCGCGTGGCGCAGAGCGGCTGGGTCTACAGCGCCATCTGCGACAGCTACGGCCACCCGAACGGGAATCGCTACTACCAGATCGGTTTCATCCCGGTGGCGCCGCTGACCGTGATCGGCCATATCACCTTACGCTTCTAGAAATGGATACCCTGCGTTTTCTGGATATCCTCGGATTCGTCGTCGGGCTGGTCTACCTCTGGCTTGAGTACAGGGCGAGTATCTGGCTGTGGCTGGCCAGCATCATCATGCCGGCCGTGGACATGGTGCTCTACTACAAGGCCGGCCTGTACGCCGACTTCGGCATGGCCATCTACTACTGCCTGGCGGGCGTGTACGGCTGGCTGTCGTGGCGTTATTTCAAGTCCGCCAAAAAGTTGAAGGAGGAGAAGAAGGGCGAGCGGCCGGTGACGCATTTCAAGCGCAGTCACATCCTGCCCGCCGCGGCGGTGTTCCTGGCGCTCTGGTTCGGCATCTGGTGGATCCTCACGCACTGGACCAATTCCACCGTCCCGGTGGCCGACGCCTTCACCACGGCGCTGAGCATCGTGGCCCTCTGGGCCCTGGCGCAGAAATACGCCGAGCAGTGGCTGCTGTGGCTGGCGGTGGACGTGGTCTGCTGCGTCCTCTATGTGCGGAAGGGAATTCCATTCAAGGCCGCGATCTACGGCCTGTACTGCGTCGTAGCCGTGTTCGGCTACCGCAAGTGGCTGCGGATGATCAGTTCATCCCCCGCTGCTTCTTGATGGTCTCGTAAGCCTCCTGGATCTTGCGGAACTTTTCCTCGGCAGCCTTCTGGACGTCGGGGCCGAGGGTCGCCACCTTGTCGGGATGGTACTTCATCGCCATACGCCGGTAGGCGTTCTTGACTTCGTCGTCGGTGGCGGAGGAGGAGATTTCCAGCACCGCGTAGGCGGAGTCGCTGTCCTTGTAGAACATCGCGATGATGGAGGCGGCGTCGGCGGCGTTGATGCGGATGGCAGAGGCGATGGCTTCCAGGACCGATTTCTCCGACTTGCTGAAGTCGCCGTCGGCGATGGCGATGCGGGTCAGGTAGTGGAAGAGCTGCAGGCGCTGGGAGTAGTTCATATAGGTGGCGATCTGCCCGCCCACGGAATAGATGTTGATCTCCTGCCGGTTCAGCCCGTCCAGGATGCGCATGGCCTCGTCCACGGCCTGCTCGCCGAAGTTCTGCCGGATGAAACTGCGGACGTGGTCCAGTTCCGACTGGAGGATGCGCCCGTCGGCGCGGATTACGGCCGACGACAGCACCAACAGGCTCACCATAAAGCTGTTGCGCTGCTCCGTGGCGGTATAGCC
>JAGCYX010000081.1 GCA_017960585.1 Bacteroidales bacterium | reverse complement strand
GTGCGCGGGATGAGAGTCGAACTCACACGTCGCAATTGACACTAGCTCCTGAAACTAGCGCGTCTACCATTTCGCCACCCGCGCTCGAATGGATTGCAAAGATACAACTTTTTGGCATAATGACAAAAAAAAGTGCATCCTTCCGACCATCCGGGAAGTTTTTCAATCAGTTGTATTTCGCAAATGCTTCATTGATGGCACTTTTGTACTCCGGATTGTAGCTGGCCAGCTTTTTCCGGAACATCTCCCGGTCCGTCACGTCCGTGCCGAGCACCTGGAAAATGCGCTGAAAGTCCAGTCCCGCCGCGCCCAGTTCCCGCAGGATCTGCGGGTGGAACCAGAATGTCTCCCCGCCCGGAGCCGGCGCCGCATCGCCATAGCGCTCGCGCAGGAGCGCCTCCTGCAGGTAGAAGGCCCACATCTCGGCCACCTCGCAATAGCCATGGTCCTCCTCGGTGCCCGTGCCGTAGAGCGAGAAGCCCGACGTCACATACGAAGTCAGCAGGTAGCGCGCATAGTGGTCCCACCAGTCGCGCCCGGTCGCCGCGAAATGGCTGGCGTGCGCAAAGGCGTGGAGCGCCTCGCCGTAAATCTCCGCATAACTGTTCCGGCTCTTCAGGCCCAGCAGGACGTCGGGCAGGAAGATCTTGAGCAGGATGGCGTAATCCCCCAGCAGCTCGCCGATCTTGCCCTTATCTATCAGCACGCCCTGCTGCAGCATCACGGAGCAGCTGAGGTCCAGGCCCTGGAACAGCCAGAGCCGCAGGTTGGAGGGCGGCGTCTTCATCGTCGGGTTCACGGCCCCGCACCGCCGGATGTAGTCGTAGCCGGCGTTGTTGACCACGCAGCGGGAGAAGAGCCGGCGGTCCGAATTCACGTCCACCTTGACGTCCAGCCCCTGCGCGTCGTTCGCGCCGAGCGATGAAACGGACGCCGGCACCAGCAGGAGGTTCAGCCCCAGGCTGAATCCGGCGGAATTCTTGAACACGAGCCGGTAGCGCGGCTTGCCGGAGAAGCTGCGCGTGATCCGGTAGCAGCCCTGCTCGTCCGTGAAGGCGTTCGCCGTCTTGACGAAGCTGTTGCAGGCCACACGCACGCCGCGCACGCCTTCCGCTTCCCCGCCCCGGACTTCGTCCACGATGGTGATGCGCCCGGCGGGCATGCTCCCGCCCGCGCCTTTGGTCAGCGACGTGTCCAGCAGGTCGCCGTTGCCCGTCAGGCGGTAGGATTCACGTTCCACCGCCGCCCAGTTGATGCCGTCCGCAGCCTTGGACTGCATATCCTCGTCGGGGATGTAGCATTCATCCAGGATCTCGTGCTGAACGAAACGCGGCAGTATCTCGTCTTTAGGCACCACGGCATACTGCCAGGTAATCTGGCCTTCCGGAATATCCGGGTCGTGGTACCAGTCTCCCTCCCGGACGATCTCGTAGTCCAGCGGATGGTCGTACAGGTCCACCCCCAGGTTCTCCAGGATCCGGTACTCGAGTTTGTTCTTGGGCAGGAAACGGAGGTAATAATGTGTCGGGGTCACGGGGACGCGCGAGGCCTTGGTGGGATAGACCGCGCCCAGCGCCTTGGTCATATTCTCCACCGTGTACGGATCCTCGAGCCTGCCGCCGAGGATGAGCATGTCGCCGTCGAGGCCCGGCACTCCGGGTTCGACGGCAGAGGGATCCAGCACCTGGCTGGTGCAGCAGACGGCCAGCAGGGCCGTCATAGTCAGTTCAAGCAACCTTTTCATAAGCGTATCGTTTTTCTCGACGCAAAGGTTGCACAAACGAGCCGTTTAATTTCCCGATTAAACGTTTAATTTACAAAAAACCCTGCACGCATGCGTGCAGGGCCGATTCTCGCCAAAATGCGGTTCGTAAGATTCTTACAAATTAGAAGAAATTGACCGTCTTTTGTTCGATTGCACTCATCAGGCTGTTGCCCAGGCGGCTCACGCCGAAGCGGAAATGATCCTTTTCCACCCAGTCTTTGCCCAGCACCGTGACGCCGATGTAGTAGTAGAGCAGCGCGTCGCGGTCGTTGGAGATGCCGCCAGCGGCCTTGAAGCCCACGCGGCGGCCGGTCTTGGCATGGAAGGCCTTGATGCATTCGCACATCACCCACGCGGCCGTCGGGGTGGCATTGACCTCCACCTTACCGGTCGAAGTCTTGATGAAGTCGGCGCCGGCCTCCATCGCCAGGAACGAAGCCTGGGCGATGCGCTCCGGCGTGACGAGCAGCCCCGTCTCGAGAATCACCTTGAGCACGACGCGGCGGCCCTGCCGGGCGGCCTCGGCGTCGATCGCCGCCTTCATCTCCGTGATTTCCTTCGCGGCAGCGGCGTAATCCTCCGCCAGGAAGGCGTTCAGCGCCAGGACGATATCCACCTCGTCGGCACCGTTCCGCACGGCCAGCACGCATTCCTGCACCTTCACCTCCAGGAAACTCTGCGCGGAGGGGAAGCAGCTCGCGACCGTGGTCACGTGCAGCTCCGGGCTGCAGCGGCGTTCGCGGACCACCGCGGCGAAGTTAGGATAGACGCAAACCGAAGCGGGCAGCGGATAGTCCGGATACTCCTCCGGCAGGCGGTTCACCTTGTCCACCAGCTTGCAGACGGAAGCGACGGTGTCATTGGACTTTAGCGTGGTCAAGTCCATCAGGGAGAAGCACTTTTTCAGCACCTCCGGGGTGGACAGGCCGTCCAAGTTGGAGACGACGGATTGAATCCGGTTTGCTACTTCCTCCTCGTCGGGAGTGTAGCCGTATTTTTCCAGGTAATTCATATAACTCTGTGGTTGTTGTGTCTTCTTCTGTTGCTGGCATTTCCGGCTCCTCAGGCCTCTCGGGCCAGAGGATGCTTTCGCCGGTCCAGCGGAGCGAATCCGAACTGAAGTCCGTCCGCAGGTAGCCCCGGCGGTATTTCTCCAGTTCCACCTCGCGGGCCGTCAGGGCGTCCGCTTCCTTCTGCAGGCGCTCTCCGTCCTTGCGCAGGCGCTCCTCCGTGCGCTGCAGGATCTCGTCGAAATCGTCCGGGCGGTCCAGGTAGTACTGGAGCGTGTAGTCATAGTCCTCGAAGCTGTAGCCGTACCGGCGGAAGATCGGGTCGAAAACCAGGGTCGTATCCGCCACCTGCCGTTCCTCGGGATTGTCCCGGATCCACTGGTCCAGCAGGAACATGTCGTAGTAGATGCGGGACAGCTTCTCCGCCGGGATCAGGCGGGCCCTGTGGCTGCAGGCGCAGAGCGCCGCCAGCAGGGCCGCCAGCACGACGATATGAGCCGCCCGACGCATCCGCTAGCGCAGTAGGGCGCCGAAATCCTTCTTGAAGGTTTCCAGCAGGCGGTCCATCAGCCGCTCGGTATCCTGGTCGGTCAGGGTCCGCTCGGGATCCTGGATGAGGAAGCTCAGCGCATACTGCTTCTTGCCGGCGGGAATCTTGTCGCCGCGGTACACGTCGAACAGGCCCACCTGCCGCAGCAGTTTCTTCGCCTGCTTGAACGCGGCGGCGCGCAGGTCGCCGTAGCTCACGCCTTCGTCGAGCAGCAGCGCCAGGTCGCGGCGCACGGCCGGGAACTTCGGCAGCTCGCAGAAGCCCACCTTGTCCCGCTTCACCAGCGCGAACAGCGCAGGCCAGCTGATCTCAGCCGCGAAGACCGGCTGCTTGACGCCGAACTTGCGCGTGAGTGCGGGATTGACCGTACCCATGGTCGCCACCACGGCACCCTTGCCCGGCAGCGAATAGACCGTACCCTCCGACCAGATGTCGGCCGGGGCGGCCTCCGCCCACAGCTGGTCCAGATCGGCGCCATAGCGGCGCAGGAGCAGCTCCAGGTAGCCCTTCAGCAGGAAGTAGTCGCTCTTGGCGGGCTCCGCACGCCAGGATTTCTCCGGCGCACCGGTCATCATCAGCGTGAAGCAGGTGTGCTCCTCGTAGCCTTCCAGCGTCTCGCCCGGCTTGTCCGTAAGGCGGCTGTATACGCTGCCGTACTCGAAGGTACGCAGCGAGCTCAGCTGGCGGTTCAGGTTGTAGGCGACGACCTCCAGGCCGCCGAGAATCAGCGTCTGGCGCATCACGTTCAGGTCCTGGCTGAGCGGATTGACGATGCGCACGCACTTCTCGGCCGGGAAGGTCTGCAGACCGGTATAGTAGTCTCCCTTGGTCAGGGAGTTGTTCATGATCTCCACGAAACCGTTGGCTGCGAGGAAGTTGGACACGGCGTTGCGCACCGCCTCGGGATCGGGTTTCGGAGTGGCACACACCGACATCTTCATGTGGCGCGGCAGGGCGATGTTGTCGTAGCCGAAGACGCGGAGGAGTTCCTCCACCACGTCGCACTCGCGGTACACGTCCACCATGTAGGAAGGAGCGGCCACCACGGCGCCGCCGGGACGCTTCTCGAGGAAGTCGTAGCCCAGCCAGGTCAGGAGGTTCTCGATGGTGTCATGGCCGAGAGCCTGGCCGGCGAAGCGCTCGATGCGGTCGTAATCCAGTTCGATGCGCTTGCGCTCGTACGGCTTCGGATAGGACTCGCGGATTTTGCCCACCACCTCGCCGCCGGCGCACTCCTGGATGAGGAGTACGGCGCGCTTGAGCGCAAAGATCGGAATCTCCGGATCGGCGCCGCGCTCGTAGCGGAACGAGGCGTCGGTCTGCAGCGTCTGGCTCTTGGACGTACGGCGGATGGAGGCAGGATCAAAGTAGGCGCTCTCCACGAACACGTCCGTGGTGGCGTCGGTCACGCCGCTGTCCTCGCCGCCGAACACGCCGGCGATGCACATCGGCACGTTCGCGTCGGCGATCACCATGTCGCGGGCGTCCAGCTTGCGCTCCACGCCGTCCAGCGTGCGGATGAGCTCGCCCTGTGCGGCGCGGCGCACCACCACGCAGCCGCCGCCGACCTTGCCGGCGTCGAAGGTGTGAAGGGGCTGTCCGAGCTCGAAGAGCACGAAGTTGGAGATGTCGACGATATTGTTGATCGGACGCAGTCCGATGCTCTGCAGGCGCTGCTGGAGCCACTCCGGGGACGGGGCAACCTTCACGCCCTTGACGGTGATGCCGGTGTAGCGGGGCGCACCGTCGCTGTCGCGGACGTCGATCGTCAGGCCCTCGCCCGCGCCCTCGCGGAAGGCGTCCACGGACGGCTTCACGAGTTCGCACGGACGGTTGTTCAGGCGCAGCCAGGCATACAGGTCTCGGGCCACGCCCCAGTGGGAGGCCGCGTCGATGCGGTTGGCCGTGATCTCATATTCGATCACCGCCTCGGAACCCAGGTGGAGGTATTCCTTCGCGGGGGTGCCGACCACGGCGTCCTCCGGAAGGACCATGATACCCGCGTGGTCGTTGCCGATGCCGAGTTCGTCCTCGGCGCAGATCATGCCGAACGACTCGATGCCGCGGATCTTGGATTTCTTGATCTTGAAATCGCCCGGCAGCACGGTGCCGAGCTGGGCGAAGAGGACCTTCTGGCCGGCCGCTACGTTGGGCGCGCCGCAGACCACGGTCAGGGGCTCGCCGCTGCCGGCGTCCACCGTCGTCACATGCAGATGGTCGGAATCCGGATGCGCCTCGCAGGTCAGCACGCGGGCCACCACGACGCCGGCCAGACCGCCCGGAATCTGCTCCTGTTCCTCCACGCCGTCCACTTCGATGCCGATCGCGGTCATCGCGTCCGCCACTTCCTGCGGGGTCAGGTCACACTTCAAATACTCCTTGAGCCAATTGTAACTTAGTTTCATATCTTGTATTATTTCAAATCTTCCGGGGCAAACAGTTGCTCCACAAATGTCTGCTTGTCAAAAACCTTGAGGTCGCCGATCCCCTCGCCCACGCCGATGAACTTCACCGGGATGTGGAACTGGTCGGACACGCCCACGACAACGCCGCCCTTGGCGGTGCCGTCCAGCTTGGTGACGGCCAGGGAGGTGATGTCGGTGGCCCGGGCGAATTCCTTCGCCTGCGCGAAGGCGTTCTGGCCCGTGGAGGCATCCAGGATCAGCATCACGTCGTGCGGCCCGTCGGGCACCACCTTGCGGATGACGTTGCGGATCTTGGTGAGTTCGTTCATCAGGTCGATGCGGTTGTGCAGGCGGCCGGCGGTGTCGATGAGCACCACGTCGGCGCCGCGCGCCACCGCCGCCTGGACGGTGTCGTAGGCCACGGAGGCGGGGTCGGAGCCC
>JAGCYX010000080.1 GCA_017960585.1 Bacteroidales bacterium | reverse complement strand
GGCAAGGACCCCTCCAAGGTGGATCGCAGCGCCGCCTACGCCGCCCGCTACCTGGCCAAGAACCTCGTGGCCGCGGGCGTCGCGGAGGAGTGCCTCGTCCAGCTGGCCTACGCCATCGGCGTGGCCGAGCCCGTGAGCGTCTTCGTGGACACCTACGGCACGCGCCACACGGCGGAATCCGACGCGGAGATTGCGGACAAGGTCCGCGAAATGTTCGACCTGCGCCCCGCCGCCATCATCCGGCGCTTCGGTCTCAAGAACCCGATTTACGAGCCCACGGCCGCCTACGGCCATATGGGCCGCAAGCCCTACGTCAAGGACGGCATCCAGTTCTTCGGCTGGGAGCTGCTGGACAGCGTTGACTACATCAAGCAGGCCTTCGTGCTATGAGCAAGGAGAAGAAGCCCCAGCAGGTAAGGATCACCAACAAGCGGGCGTCGTTCGACTACGAGTTCCTCGAGGAGTACGACGCCGGCATCGTGCTCGTGGGCACGGAAATCAAGTCCATCCGCGCCGGCAAGGCTTCGCTCCAGGACGCCTACTGCTATTTCTCCGGCGGAGAGCTCTACGTCCGCGGCATGAACGTCGCCACCTACTTCTGGGCGTCCGCCTGGAGCAGCCACGAGCCGCTGCGCGACCGCAAGCTGCTGCTCACGAAGCGGGAACTCAAGCACCTCGCGCAGGCCATCAAGACCAAGGGCCTGACCATCGTCGCCGTGCGCGCCTACATCGCCGCCAACGGCTACGCCAAGCTCCACATCGCCCTCGCCAAGGGCAAGAAGGAATACGACAAGCGCGCGACCATCAAGGAGAAGGACATCCGCCGCGAGATGGAAAGAGACTAGTCCCCCATGCCCCGCCTCAAGCATAGCATCATCGCCGAGCTGCCCGAAGCGGAACAGCTTGACCTCGCGCAGCTTGCGCGGGATTACGCCGCCGGCGCCTGCGACCTCGTCGTCGTGCTCGGGCCCACGGCCTCCGGCAAGACACGCTACGCCGTGCGCCTCGCCGAGCAGCTCGGCGGAGAGATCATTTCGGCCGATTCCCGCCAGGTCTATCGCGGCATGGACATCGGCACGGGCAAGGACCTGGCCGAATACGGTTCCGTCCCCTATCACCTCATCGACATCGCCGAACCGGGCACGCAATACAACGTCTGGCAGTTCCAGCAGGACTTCCTGAAGGCCTACGCCGACATCCGCGCCCGCGGTGCCGTGCCCGTCCTCTGCGGCGGCACGGGGATGTACATCAACGCCGTCACGCGCGGGTACGATTTCTCCGAAAAGACGCCCCTGAGCGCCGCCCGGGGCGAACTGGACCGCGAGGGCTTCCCGCAGAAGCCTTTCTTCATCGGCACGCTCGTGGACCGGGAGACGCGCAACGCGCGCATCGACGCGCGGCTGGACGCGCGTCTGCAGGAAGGCATGGTCGACGAGATCCGCGGCCTGCTGGAGCGCGGCGTCCCCGCCGAAACGCTCATTTCCTACGGCCTCGAGTACAAGTTCGTTACCCTCTATCTACAAGGCGAGCTCCCCTACGACGAAATGCGTGGGAAGCTCGCCATTGCGATTCATCAATTCGCCAAGCGGCAGATGACCTGGTTCCGCGGCATGGAGCGCAGCGGCGCCGTCATCCACTGGGTAGAAGTTGGTTCTTAGAGAGTAACAGCCAGGAGTTCGCGGCCAATTTGATGCAGACCCGTTTCGATCTTCTTGGCTTGATCTGACGAGATGTAAGTATTACCGCCTTTATAGTGACGCATCAAACTTGGCGAAATACCCACCCTCTCGGCGAATCTGGAAGCATTCAGGAAGTCAAATGCGTTAAAGAAAGCCGAAATATCATACTTGTAGGTAAATGAGAGATCCTGCAGTTCATCAGGCACCGGCTTCCCCTCTTCTTTGTAAAGGGCCAGCAGGTCCTCATATCCGGCCAGCATCTCAGCCTTGGCTTCTGCAACCGAGGCACCGCTACCATGCAGCACCGTCTTCAGGCTGTCGGTATAGACGGAATAACCGTTACCGTCCTTCTCAATAATCGCTAATACTTCCATTACTCTGATTCAACTTGTTTACATAATCTCTTTTGAATCCCAGGCTTCATCTCTTCATTCCAGTGCCTTTCGATAGCAAAGGATCTTCCCGACCCTCTTTCCTGTAAATGTCATGTCTGGACCCGTGCCTGGAAAACGCCCATCCGTGTCTGCAGGCAAATCTTTTAAATTCTGCCCAAGTCATACGGATAGACTATTAGTGCTACAAATATAGCGCGGATTTGTGATATAAACAATACGGACACACATCTCTTTATTTTCCGCGAAGATGTGTAAGAGTTCCGGAAAGTCCAAGAAACAGTAAAAAACGTACGCAAGATATTGTGAAATTTTAACCGTTTGCAAAAAACGTAAACGTTTAATCGTTTTTTGAGTTGTGCCTGAAACGGCAGCGGCCCCGCTCCGAAAGGGAGCAGGGCCGCTATTAATTGGGTTAAACCCTCCTAGAACGCGTAGCCGAGGGAGACCATAAAGGTGTTGCCGAGGGTCTTGGAGGCGGTCAGGAAGGCGGCGTCCAGGTGGAAGCCGGCGAACTGCACGCCGAGACCCAGCGAGGCGTACATCGGGATGGCCTTGGCGGCGTCTCCATAGTGGAAACCGCCGCGCAGCGACACGATGTCCGCGAAAGTATATTCCAGACCCAGACCGGCCATCAGCGCTCCGGCGAAGAGGTAATCCACCTCGGCGCTGGCCGTCAGGCCCGCCACCGAATAGGCGGCACCCGCACGGACGATACCCGGCTGAGCATAATTGTCTCCACCATAGTTGACGGGCGTTCCGATGTTGCACACCGACAGGCCCGCCTGGAAGGCGTCCTTCTCATATTTCAGCGCCACGTCGCCGCCGAAGGCGGTCGACTTGACGTCCTCGGCAAGCGAGGAGCCCAGATAGCGGAGGGAAAGTCCGGCGGAGAACCCGTCCGCAATGCGATAGGACAGGCCCAGACCGACGGCCATTTCCGCCGGAATGTACGTACCCCTGGGACCTCCGGTATTCCCGGTAACTTTATAGCCGGGATAAAGAAGATCCTTGAATTGCAGGCCGATGGCGAACCTCTCCGAGACCCGGTAGTAACCGGCCGCCGAGAGCAGTTGGGCATTCGCAGCTTTGGGCTGCCACAGGCCATACCCGGCTGCCACAGCTATTTGCGGGCCGCCCAGCGTCGTCGCCGCGACATTGTTCTCGAGCGCATACGCATCGGCCGTGCGGGCGATGCCGGTCCCGGCAAGCGCGGCAGCAACGGGATCAGGATTGAAATTCACGAAAGCGGCGCTCTGCGCGTGTAAAGAAAGAGATGCGGCAGTCGCAGCAAAAAACAGAAAGAACTTTTTCATTACGTTTAAAAACTGGCGGCGGGCATCACAAGCGCCGCCGCCAGTCTCAAATAAAGGATTACCAAATCTTAACTCCCTCCGGGGGAAGGAACGCCTCGTAGGCGTTGCCGAAGTCATAATTATGGAACTCGGGCAGGTAGTAGGAATCCACGATCAGGTACATCGCACCGTCCTCAATCACGGTACCACCGGTTTTGATCCAGACATCACCATAAGAATTATTATCGCCGTCAACAAACAGATAACCGGTATCGAAAGTGGCCGGCCACTTAGGCTTTCCGCCGGATACGGTGAAGGTCCAGTCTTTTCCTTTGACCCAGCAGTCGGGCAGGATATAGTAATCGGGGGATTCAATCGTCGTATACAGGTCCTGCTCCCATTGCTCGTCAAAGAAGGCGGAGTAGAACAAGCCGGTACCCAAGAACACGCGGGTGAGTTTACGCTGGGCGGTGATCGTCATCTTGGAGATGCCGGAAGGGGAAACCTGCTTGGCATCGCTGATGTTGAGAACGATTTTGTAGGCTTCGCCGCCGAAGTTATTGAGGTCAGGATAGGTGAAGTCGAGCTTCGCCACAGCCTCGCCGTCAGCAAATTCGAAGGCCTGCTTGGACGGCGTAAAAGCGCCGTTCGTCTGGTTGTCGATATCCACCGCGACACTCGCTGCGCCTTTGGTGTTACCACGCCACAGTTCGACCGTGAACTTGTTCCCGTCGGATGGCAGCATATCAATTTTAGCGGCTTTGGAAGGGAAGGAGACACAGGCGCTTCCTTCAGGGATCTCATAGATGGTTCCCATGCGCTCGCAGGCACCTGTCAGAAGGAGCGCCAGAACAGCAAGACTGAAAGATATGATTCTTTTCATAACGTGTCTGTTTTAAGATTAAAGACCCTTGCCCTGTTTCGGATTCTGATCCTTGTCAACATCCATGTTCTCATTGCCGTCGAACTCAGCCTGGGGAATCCAGAGGATGAAGTTGGCGGAAGCGGGCTTGGTAGTGTAGTCGGTGCAGGTACGGGTATGGTTGGTCCCGTTCCAGGCACGGTTGTAAGCAAGACCGCGGCGCTGGAGATCGAACAGACGAGGAGTCTCGCTCCAGAGCTCGACGCGACGCTGGAAGAAGATCTCATCCATCAGGGTGCTGATCGTGCCGGTCGTGTTCGGGTTGAGGGTCTTGTCGTCGGACATATCCGCAAGGCGGTCGGCATACTCGCTGTCGCGCAGGGAACCTACGGCAGAGACATACTGGCGAGCCTTGGCGAAGTCGCCGTTCTCGCAGGCGGCCTCCGCAGCGATGAGGTACATCTCTTCGGTACGCATCAGGATATGGTCGCCGGTGGAGGAAGCAGCGTCGATGTAAACGAGCTTGGTCTGGCACCAGGAGCGCTTCGAACCGTTGCCCGTACCAGGCACACCCCACTCGCTGTCAGGCAGAGGGGCCGTCCACCAGCCTTTACGGACATCCGTATCGGGAATCTCGTCATACAGCCAGTTGCTGATCAGGTGACGGGCTTTGGAATACGTGGACTTGCAGTCGGCGTCCATATGGTTGTAGATGTCCCAGTTGCCGATGGCCTGGTCCGTCTGGATGGCCAGACCCCACATCACGTTCTGTTTGCCGATGTTGTTGACGTTCTTGATATCATCCCAGGTACCCAGTTTCTGGCCGGCCATAGCGGCCTCGGCGGCGGAAAGGGCCGTCGCATAGTCGTGCTGGACCAGGGCGTGACGGGCCTTGAGGCCGTAAGCGACGGCCAGGCTGATGTGGCTCTTGTGGAGCTGCCCAAGTTTCGATTTGCTCAGGAAGCTGATAGCCGCATCGATGTCGTCGTTGGCCTGCTTGTACACATCGGCCACGGTGCCGCGGCCCTTGCCTTCGGAACCGGCCACGGTAGGCTCGGTGTAGAGAGGAACGCCCGGGAGCGTGGTGCCGGAGATGGCGCCGTTCTGCTGGTAGGTCTGAACCAGCCACATGTAGCAGAAGGAACGCAGGGCATAAGCCTGTCCGATCGCGTAATTCTTGTAGTCCTCGTCGCCTTCCATCGTATCCTGGCTGGCCAGGATGTAGTTGGCGTTGGAAATCAGGGTGTAGAAGAAGTTCCACATCTGGTACTGGTGGCCGGCATTGCCGGTCCAGTCACCGAAGGTGTCGAACGCATAGTCATAGAAATACCAGCCGGAGCCGGAACCGTCCATCACGTGGTCCTCACCCTTGAGGTCCTGGACCAGGATGTAAGCGGGAAGACCACCGTTCTCAGCCTCCCAAGCGGAACCCCAGTCGCCGGTGTAAAGCAGACGGAACATACCGTTCACGGCCGTCATGGCGTTCTCGGCGGACGAGAAGATGGTCGGGCCGGCCACGCGGTTAGTCGGGCTCGTCTCAAGATAATCCTTTTTGCAGCCGGCGAAGGAGACCAACGCCAGCACGGAAAGAATCGCAAATATCTTTTTCATATTGTCTTCCGATTAGAAATTGATGTCAACACCGAGGGAAATCGTGCGCGTCGGCGTGTAGCTGTAGCCCGTGCCGCCGGTGAAGTTGTACTGAGGATCCATTCCCTTCAGCGCGGAGAACAGCTTGATGTTGTCGGCGCTGGCATAGACGCGGATGGACTCGATCTTAACAGCTTGGAGAGCCTTGGCAGGAATCGTGTAGCCGAGGCTGATGTTCTTGATGGCAAAGTAGGAAGCGTCGAAGAGCTCATCGTCCGTCAGGGCGACGCGGGCGGAGCCGTGGGCTTCGATCTTCGGGATGGAAGTCACGTCGCCCGGCTGTTTCCATGCCTTGAGGCGGTCCACATGGCCGGCCTGGCCGATGTAGGTGCTGTAGAGCAGGCCGCGATAGACGCCGTCATTGATCTTGCCGCCGATGGACCAGGTGGTCATGAGGGAGAAGTCGAAATTGCCGATGTGGACATCGTTCGACCAGGACCCGTAGAGGGCAGGCATACGGCTGCCGATCACGCGCTTGCACTTGGAAGCCTTCTGATAATCGTCAGTGATATACTTGTCACCCGGATTGCCGTTTTCGTCGTTATCCCAGACCCAGTAGAGTTTGGCACCCGTAGCGGGATCGACACCGGCGGATTCAGGCAGATAGAAGGAATACAGCGTTTCGCCTTCCTTGATGATGTAGTTACCGGTAACGATTTCCGGCTTGTCGGCCAGATGGAGAACCTTGTTGTGGACAGTCGAACCCATCCAGGTCATCGTCCAGTGAGCGTTCTCGGTGCGGATGATGTCGCCGCTGAGGCTGATCTCCAGACCGCTGTTCTGCATGTTGCCGATATTCTTGTTGTAGCCGCTGAAGCCAAGGGAGACAGCCATAGGATATTCCATGAGCATGTCCTCAGTGTAACGGTTATAGTACTCGATCGTGGCGGAGAGGCGGCCGAACAGGCGGGCTTCGATACCCACGTTCAGGTTCCGGTTCTTTTCCCACTTGAGTTCCTTGCTCTCCAGCGAGGAGACCACGGCACCCGGGTTGGCCCCGTTCGGGAAGCCCAGGTCGTAGAATGCCTGCCATGCATAGAGGCTGCCGAGGTTATCGTTACCCTGCACACCGTAAGAAGCCTTGAGGGTCAGGTTGTTGATCCAGTTGACACCTTTCAGGAAGTTCTCCTGGGAGACGCGCCAGCTGGCGCCGACAGACCAGAAGTCACCCCAACGGTAATCCTTGTGGAAACGGGAAGAACCGTCACGACGATAGGATGCGGAGATGTAGTACTTGTCGGCGAAATCGTAGTTGATACGGGACAGCCAGGACTCCACGCGGTACTCATTGGTGTAGGAGTTGGTGTCCTCGAGGGTCGTCGCCGGAGCCAGTTCGTACAGGCCGCCGAACGGGAAACCACTCTTGTAGCCCATCAGGTACTGGTACTCATACGCATAGGCCTCGTGTCCGGCGAGCAGGTCGAGATGATGCTTGCCGAAGGTGCGGTCGTAGGTAAGCAGCTGGTTGAAGGTGTAGCTGAACGTGCGGCCGTTTTCAATCTCGGCCAGACCGTTCTTGCTGACAGCATTGCCGAAGAAGGGGTTGTAGTAGGTCTTGCTCTTGCTGTTCACCAGGTCGAAACCGAGGTTGACGCTAAACTTAAGACCGGCCAGCACACCCTGCTCGAGGCCGCCCAGCTCGATGTTGGTACGGCCGCTGAGGTTGTCGGAAGCACCCAGGTACTTGTCGTCGATGAGGTTCGCCAGCGGGTTCCATCCGGCGGAAGCACCGGCAGGACGGTCCTCGCCCCAATCGTAAACCTTCTCGCCATTGGCATCAAGGACGTAGCTGCCGTCCGCATTACGCGCATACATCGGGTAAACCGAAGGCATCAGCTGGCAGGTATAGAAGACGTTGTTGTAAGAGGAGCTGGAAGACTGGCCCGAACCCAGCGAAGTGGAGTTCGTGGTGTTGTGGGCGAAGTTGACATTCAGGCCGGTCTTGAACCAATTGGTGATCTGGCTCTGGACATTGGCACGGCCGGAGAAACGCTCGAAGCTCGTCATCTTCACGAGACCATCCTCGTTGAGGTAGCCCAGGGAGAACATGTACTGGTTGGCCTTGTTGCCGCCCGTGACAGTCATCTGGTATTCCTGGCGGACAGGAGCCTTGTTCGTGGACAGGTCCAGCCAGTCGTCATCCCACCTCGCGGTCACGTCGTCATAGATCTTGCCGGTGGTGTGGTCGAACATCTCCGTGACGGGCTTGGTGAACGGGTTGTACTTCTCGTTGGTACCGAAGATGGCGTCCGCACCGCTGGACATCGCAGCTGCGGCCATCTGGCCGGCAACGATAGAGCTGTAACCCTCGGCGAGGTAGTCATTCTTATACATATAGTAGACATCCTCCGTCCACTCGCGGCCGCTGAGCACATCGTAGCGGGGAAGAGCACGGGAAGAAACGCCCACATTGGCCTTGAGGCTCACCTTGGCACGGCCTTCGCCACCACGCTTGGTGGTCACGATCACGACACCGTTGGCGCCGCGGGCACCGTACAGTGCACCGGCGGAGGCGTCCTTGATCACGGTCATGGACTCGATGTCGTTCGGGTTCAGGGCGCTGATGCTACCGTCGTAAGGGACACCGTCAACCACGTAGAGCGGGCTGGACGACGCATTGATGGAACCGAAACCACGGATACGCACCGTTGCACCGGCACCCGGCTGTCCGGAACCGGAAGTCGTCTGGATACCGGCGGCGAGACCGTCGAGGGCCTTCGTCACATTGGCCACCGTCCGCTTTTCAATCTGCTCGGATTTGATCGTCTGGGCAGAGCCGGTGAAGGATTCCTTCTTAGCGGTACCGTACGCGACGACGAGCACGTCGCTGAGCGATTCTGCATCGGGCTCAAGGGCGACGTTGACAGTTCCGCGTTCGTTCACGGCAATCTCCTGGTTCTTATATCCGATGGAGGAGAACACAAGCGTACTGCCGGTAGGGACGGTAATGGAATACGCTCCGTCGATATCACTGACAACGCCAGTCCGGACAGAACCCTTCAGAACAACGGATGCAGCCGGTACCGGCTCACCGTTGGAAGCGTCCCTGACGACACCGCTGACGGTGACGTTCTGTGCGGAAAGCGTCACGCCCATGAATACGAACAAAGCGCAAAAGAACAGTTTTGCTTTTTTCATAAGCATTGACTTTAATTAAACAATAAACTATACTTAACCTGTTTTAGTTTCTGTCTCGTGTGCCAATCCAAACAAGCGCCTGGTTGGCATTAGGCAATAAACGGGCGCAAGGTCGGAATAATTTTTCAAATTTCCAAATTCATAAGCGCGTAACGAATTGAGTTAATGAGCGAAATAGGAACCAAAAACGGATAAAATGGTGAGTTATGAAGAATTTAAATTACGGATTGTAATCAAAATTATAAAAATTGCTTTCAAACAATAATTTTTATTTTTGTTAATTTGATGGAGCTATTATTTAATGTGTTGATTTTCAGATACTTGAAACTGCACCATAACGAACGAAAAGCCCCTTCCAACACCCTTCAAATTGTCACTTGACGCCCATATATTCAGGATTTTAGGCAAATCTCGGGGAGCATTTCCCCATTCTTCCTTTTTTTGCTTTTACATTTTCAAGAGCAAAAGCAATCCGCATTTTTTGCGTATCTTTGAGGCCATGAATAAATGCACCCTGGCTCTGTTGTTCCTGCTCGCGCCCGTGCTGGCGCTGGCGGGAGTGGTGCCGCAAGGGAGCGCAAAGGCCAGCGCCGAGCGCTTCCTGAACAAGGTGGCACCGGCGCGCACGCCTCATCTGCAACTGGTTTTCGAGACGCCGCGTATGACTAAGGCGGTCTCTACGGACCCCACCTATTTTATATTTACGGACGAAGGCGGCGGCTATGTCATCGCCTCCGGCGACGACTGCGTGCCGACTATCCTGGGCTACTCCACCACCGGAACGTTCCGGGCGGAGGAGATGCCGGACAACATGAAGGCCTGGCTGGATATGTGGAGCGAGATCGTGGAAGGCTGCCGCGCCAGCGGAGCGGCCCCGTGGCAGGAGCCGGCGCGCACGAAGGCCGGATCCGCCAAACTGCTGGAGACGGCCTCCTGGGGCCAGCACAGCCCGTTCAACGACAAATGCTACGTCCT
Source organism: Bacteroidales bacterium (assembly GCA_017960585.1). GTDB lineage: Bacteria > Bacteroidota > Bacteroidia > Bacteroidales > UBA932 > Cryptobacteroides. Next base: position 12,744 of record JAGCYX010000080.1, on the reverse strand, counting down.
GGACGGCCAGCACGCCCTGACCGGCTGCACCGCCACGGCCACGGCCATCCTGATGCGCTACCACCAGTGGCCGGACAAGGGCGTCGGTACGCTCCCGGCCTACACCTTCAACCGCACGGACGGCGACAAAGCCGAGTACACCCAGGAAGCCGTGCCCCTCGGCCACGCCTACGACTGGGACAATATGCCGCTCAACGGCATGTCCAACTGGAACAGCGCCCAGAAGGACGCCGTAGCCACCCTGCTGCGCGACTGCGCCGTGATGCTTCAGTCCGATTTCGGACTTGACGGCACAAGCGCCTACATCGGCGATGTGCCGGCCACGCTGGTCCAGTACATGAAATACGACGCCTCCATTGACATAGACCGGATGAACTACTACCCGGAGCCCCTGGCCTGGGTCCGCAGGATCGAGGAGAACATCGACAACAACGGCCCCGTGGTCTATTCCGGCTACTCCGACAACAGCGGCCACGCCTTCATCGTCGATGGCTACGACGAGCAGGACTTCCTCCACGTCAACTGGGGCTGGAACGGAAACGAAAACAATTACTTCGTCGTGCCGGAAGGGTTCATGGAGTACACCAAGGACCACACCGCCGTACTGGGCGCCAAAAAGAACGCCGGCGGGGAGTCCACCACCTACATCGAACTCGACAACCTGAAATCCACCGCGACGAGCTATGCTCCGGGCGTGGCGTTTACCGTCACCGCCATGTTCTACAACATGGGCACGGGCTACTTCAACGGTTCCGTCGCCATAGCCAAATACAACCGGAGCGGCGAATTCATCGAGCAGGTGTCCGATCCATTCTACATTACGGATCTGAGACCCAATTATGGCTGGTCGTCCAAGCAGTTCTCCTGCAAACTCAGCGCCCAGATCAAGGCCGGAGACTATATCACCCTCGTCTACCGCGCTTCCGGCGATTCCGGCTGGACGCCGGCGCGCTTCGACCACAATGTCACCAGCGGCCGCATCTACGTCGGCGACAGCATCCTGCTGGACCAGAACGTCCGCCTGCAGTACGACGTGAACGCGGGCCAGCTGACCGTCTTCTTCGACTGCGACTGCAGCCGCGAGTTCCGCACCTCTGGCGGCGCGGCCGTGACCACCGGCGTGACGAACCAGTCCGCGAAGATGATCATCGACGCCAACAAGCTCAAGGCAGACACCTATATCCTGCACATGCAGCGCGGGGAACAGGTCAAGGATATCACGCTGCACCTCGGACTCAAATAGCACGAAGGCCATGATCAAGAAGATATTCCTCCCGATTCTCCTCCTGCTGGCCCTGACAGGCTGCACCCAGCCTTTCCTGAGCCTGGACAAGAATTCGTTCGACTTCACCGTGGCCGGCGGCACCGAGATCGTCTGCGTCAGCGCCAACAACCCCTGGACCGCCCAGTCCTCCGCCCCCTGGATCTCCATCCAGTACACCGACGGCAGCGACCTGCTCTACATCCGAGTGGGCCAGAACACCGAGACGGACGCCCGGACGGGCACCGTGACCGTGCGCAGCGCCGAACTCAGCGAGACCATCCGGGTCTCGCAGGACCAGATGGACGCCATCGTTCTCAAGGACGGCGCCCAGATCGTGGTTGACGAGCGCGAGCAGCAGCTCGCCGTGAAACTCAGCGCCAACGTGGACCTGACCGGCAGCGTCAAGCAGGGCTCCGACTGGTGCAAGATCCTGTCCACCAAGGCTATGACCGACCGCACCGTGACGCTCTCCCTGAAAGCCAATCCGAACCTGACGGACCGCACCGCCATCGTAGTATTCGGCGGCGGCCAGGCCAGCAGCACGCAGGTCGAGATCCGCCAGACCGGCCGCCTGCAGACGCTCAGCTTCTCCGTCCAGGGCGTGTCCGCATACCCCGCACCCGCCGTGACGGCGCCGGAAGGCTTCTCGTTCGACGGCTATCTCTGGGTCGGACAGCAACAACAGAATTATACCCCGGGCGCTTCCATCGCCCTCAACCCCGCCGCTTCGACCGATCTCCGGATCGAAGGGCACAATATTGCCACCGTTACCTTCGACAGCGTCGAAGGCCTGACGGACGTTAATTTCCTCGGATTATGAAAAAACAAAACATCCTGATCCTTCTCATCCTGCCGCTCCTTGCATCCTGCATGCGCCAGGAACCTGTCACCCTCCCGACAACAACTGATTCAGCCCCCGCTTCCGAAAGCAGTTATATACCCGGCAAGGCCGTATTGCTCATCTCCGAAGAAGGAGCTGACAGCTTCGACCTCGCAGGGAACACCGAAACCCTGGAAGCCCTGGGCGTCCGCTCCGTGGAGCGTATGTTCCCGGACGCCGGTGAGTTCGAGGCGCGCCACCGCGCCGCCGGCCTGCACCGCTGGTACCGGGTCAGCTACGACCCGTCCGTGGCCCGCACCAAGGCCGGCCAGGACCTCAGCACGCTGCCGGACGTGGAGGCCGTCGTGTTCGAACCCCGGAAGGAGCGCCGCGCGATCTTCAACGACCCGAAGCTTTCAGACCAGTGGCACTACATCAATACCGGCCAGAATTCCGGCTTCGTCCCGGGCATCGACATCAACGTCGAGCCGGTCTGGCAGGACTATACCGGCGGCACCCAGGACGTGATTGTGGCCGTCCTTGACGGCGGTATCCAGAGCGACCATGTGGACCTGGGCGGTGTCGTGCTGACGGCGGAGGAAGGCAGCCGCAACTTCGTCAAGGGATACGATCCGGACCAGTTGCTCACCGATGATCACGGTACGCACGTAGCCGGCACCATCGCCGCCATCAACAACAACGGCATCGGCGTGTGCGGTGTCGCCGGCGGTCTGGACGGCAAGGGCGGCGTACGCCTGATGGCCTGCAACATCTTCGGGCCTAAGAAGACTGACTCTGGCGACGATGCCGCCGCCCTCGTGTGGGCGGCCGACCACGGCGCCGTCATCGCCAACAACAGCTGGGGTTATATCGCCGACAGCGATGAAGAAGCTGCCGCCATTACCGACTATTTCCTGAATACCGAGACGCCCCTCCGCAACGCCATCGACTACTTCATCAAGAACGCCGGCACGGACGCGGACGGCAACCAGACGGGGCCGATGAAAGGCGGCCTGATCCTCTTCGCTTCCGGCAACGAGGGCTACACGCACGACGCTCCGAGCGAATACGAGCCCATTGTGGCCGTGGGCGCCTTCGGGCCGGACGGCAAGATGCCCCTCTTCTCCAACTACGGCCCCTGGGTGGATATACTCGCCCCGGGCGGTTCCGATTCCAAGACAGCCTACAAGGAGTGGGTTCTGAGTACGCTTCCGACCAACAGTTATGCATACATGAGGGGAACCTCGATGGCCTGCCCGCACGCTGCGGGCGTAGCCGCCCTGCTCGTGTCCTACTTCGGAGGCCCCGGCTACACGGCCGGCATGCTCAAGGAAGCTCTGCTGGGTGGCGCGAAGATGAATGTCCTCGATCTGCAGGGACGCACGGTCGGCGGCGGCAAACTGGACGCCCTCGGTTCTTTCCAAATTCAGTCCGAACCCGAAAATCCCACCGCGGATGACATCAAGATCGCCACGAACTACAACGGAGACTGGGTTCTCAAGGCGCACGAGTCGCTGGAGGTCGTCTTCCGAATTACTGGAAACGGCAAAGCCAAGCTGCCCGTCTCGGTTACGTCGGACTGCGCCGGCGTCGCAGATAACTGCACGCCCCGGATGGTGACCTGCTTTATCGACGCCCTCCGGGCGCAACCCGGCAGCTACACGCTGACCATCCACGTGGGCGATCTCGTCGACATGAGTTTCCCCTTCACCATCCTGCCCAACCACGCTCCCGAGCAGCGCGTCGCCTTGGAGAACCAGGTCGTCAACGCTGCCTCGGCGGCCCTGATGACCCTGAAACTCGACGAGATCTTCGAGGATCCGGACGGAGAGGAGCTGGACTACGCTTTGGAAGTGAGCGGCGACTCGATCGTCACCGGAACCATCGACGGCTCGACGCTTACGCTGACGCCGAGAGGGTACGGCCTGGCCACGGTGAATATCCAGGCCTTCGACGCCCGCAGGACCTCCTGTACCGCCAGCTTCCAGATCCTGGGACGCAACGAATACGTGGACGTGGACGTCTTCCCGAATCCCGTCGTCAGCGTGCTGCACGTGCGGCCCGCCAGCGACCGGACCGTCCCTGTTGAGCTGGTCAACGCCTCCGGTACCCTTGTCTATTCCTCGCCGTCGGTGAACATGGGACCTTTCTCCCAGCTGGATATCGACATGACTGAGATGGCCGGCGGCACCTATACCCTGTTCGTGAACGGGGAGCGCTTCGGCGTGGTCAAGAAATAATGAAGCGAATCCTCATCGCGCTGGCGCTCCTGCTGACCTGCGCCTGTGGCAAGATCGTCTCCCCTTCCGGCGGGGACGACGTCACAGGCTACGTCAACATCTTCGCCTACAACACCATGAGGATCTACTACCTCTGGGCGGACGAGATTTCGGATCAACTCTCCGCCTGGAAGATGAACGAGGAGCCGGTCGCCAAGGTCAAGTCGCTGCGCTACAAGGACACGCGCGGCAACGAGATCGACCACTGGACGGAGCTGTACGAGAATTTCGACGATTTCTATGGCGTCGTGAGCGGCAACCGCCTCTCCTACGGCTTCGAATACAAACTCTTCTACGCCGACCAGGCGAAGTCGCGCATCGTGGCCGTCGTCACCTTCACCTACGCCGGCAGCCCGGCCCGCGCAGCGGGTCTGCAGCGCGGCCAGTGTATCGTGAAGGTGAACGGCCAGGCGATGACGCCCGACAACTACCAGGAAATCTCCCTCAACGAGCTCCGCGGCGGCGAGCACGTGACGCTCACGCTCCTGGATGGCACGGAAATGACGCTCGCGGCCGCGCAGCTGTACGAGGACCCGATGCTCGAGACCCGCGTATTCGACTGCGGGGGCAAGCCGGTGGGTTATCTGCACTACACCAGCTTCACCCTGGACTCCTGCGGGGACCTGATCCGCGTCTGCAAGGAATTCAAGGATCAGGGTGTGCGGGAGCTCATTCTCGACCTGCGCTACAACAACGGCGGCTACGCCTTCACGGAGGAGCTGTTCGCCTCGATGCTCGCGCCGGAGGCAGACGTCGCCGCCGGCCACATCCTGACCACGGAGGTCTTCAACAGCCGGATCACCAAGGAACTCGGCAAGCAGGAAACGCCGTTCCGGACAGAATTCACCATCGAGTCGGACGGCCAGAAACACACGTTCGACACCCGGGAGGCCAATCTCGGTATTGATCGCCTCTACGCCATCGTGGACAGCGGCTCCGCCTCCGCTTCGGAGAGCCTGCTCTGCGAGCTGTATCCCTATCTGGACATCACCCTCGTGGGCGGCCAGACGCGCGGGAAGTACTGCAGCGGGCTGATGATCCGGGCGGAGAAATGGTACGAGACCAACGCCGACGAACTGGGCGACGAGGCCAAGGGGATCGATTTCGTGAAGGGCTGGGGCATCTACGTGATGTATTCGCGCTTCGCGGACAAGGACGGCGTGACGCGCTGCATGCCGGACGGGCTCAAGCCCGACCGCGCGGTCGCGGACGATCCGTCGGACGGTTATGCGCTGGGCGATCCGCGGGAGACGATGCTCGCCGCGACGCTCGCGCTGGCCGGCTACCCTGCCGCCGCGCCTTCCGCCGCTCCGCGCTCCCTCGCCCCCGCGCCGGTCGCACTTCCGTCCGACCGCCCGGCGGCCAGGGTTGCCATCGCGAACAGTTTATAGTCATCCCCGACCACCGGGGTCCCCGGGAATCTTTGATTTCTGGGGTGGTCTTGATCGGGGATCTAGTTCGCAGAACCTCCGAGAAGATCCAATATTTCAGCGGTAATCTTCTGCTGGCGCCCCTTGTTGTACTCGAGCGTCAGCTCGCCGAGCAGATCCTCGGCATTGTCGGTCGCCGTCTGCATCGCGATCGTGCGCGCAGCCTGCTCCGCCGCGGCGGAATCCAGGATCGCCGCGTGGAACTTCAGCATCATCACCTGCGGCAGCAGCTGCGCCGCCAGCGCCTCTGCATCCGGTTCGAGAATGTAGTCGTTAGCGGCGGGAGATTCGCCGGTCAAGGCCACCCCAAAAATCGAAGATTTTCGGGGGCCCCGGCAGCCGGCGAATGACGACTTTTCGTCATCCCCGACCTGATCGGGGATCCCACCGAACGGCAGATACTGCTCCGCAATCGCCTCCTGCTTCGACGCCGACACGAAACGGGTATAGACCAGCACCACGCCGGCGAGCTCGCCGCGCTGATAGCGTTCCGCGAGGCGGCGCGCCAGGGCGGCGGATTTCTCATAGGAAGGGTGCCCCACGAGGTCGTTGTAGTCCTGGTCAGCGGTGTATCCCGCCCGGCGCATCGCCTCCACCATCTTCCGCCCCAGCGGATACACCTCCACCCCGTCCTTGCAGCCGCGGATCGCCTCCAGTGCCTTCCGCACCACGTTCGCGTTGAATCCTCCGCACAACGAGCTGTTCGACGCTATCGCCACAACAGCGGTCGGTCCCGTAATGTCGGCGCCGGATGCGCCCAAAAGCGAAGGCTCAGCCGCAGCAGGATTCGCACCGTCGAATCCGGTTCCCGCGTCAGCGGGAAGCGAGGATGGACGCCGAGCGATGGGCGCTCCGGGCCGCAAGGGTCCGACTGCGGCGAGGATTTCGGCGAGGGTCCGCTCGTACGGGCGGAGAGCCTCGATGGCCTTCTGCGCCTTGCGCAGCTTCGCGGAAGCCACGAGCTTCATCGCCGAAGTAATCTTCAGCGTGCTGCGGACCGACCCGATCCGATCCTTGATCTCCCGAAGCGAAGCCATCTTCTATCTGTAACTTTATGCTTTTTCCGTCAGCAAGCGGCACACATCGGCCGCCTCCTGCTCGATCACTGCCGGCGCATCCTCCGGAATCTTTCCGGCCCCCAGCGCATCCAGCATATCCTGATGCGAACCCCGCATCCGGTCCAGGAACAGACTCTGGAACTCGATCACCTGATCGATCCGCAGATCCGCCATCAACGCATGCGTACCGCAGTAGAGGATCGCCACCTGCTCGCCCACGGGCATCGGGCTGTACTGCGGCTGGATCAGCAGCTGATTGTTCTTGCGGCCCTTGTCCAGCGTCATCGCCGTCACCTTGTCCATATCGGACGAGAACTTCGAGAACGCCTCCAGCTCATTGTACTGCGCCTGGTCGATCTTCAGCGTACCGGCAACCTTCTTCATCGACTTCACCTGCGCGCTGCCGCCCACGCGGGACACCGAGATGCCCACGTTGATGGCCGGCCGGAAACCGGCGTTGAACAGCGACGACTCCAGGTAGATCTGGCCGTCCGTGATGGAAATCACGTTCGTCGGAATGTACGCCGACACGTCGCCCGCCTGCGTCTCGATGATCGGCAGGGCCGTCAGCGAGCCGCCCGCCTTCACCTTGCCCTTCAAGCACTCCGGCAGATCGTTCATCTGCTCGGCCACCTCCTGCTGGTTGATGATCTTCGCCGCACGCTCCAGCAGACGGGAGTGCAGGTAGAACACATCGCCCGGATAGGCCTCGCGGCCCGACGGGCGCCGCAGGATCAGCGACACCTCGCGGTAGGCCACGGCCTGCTTGGACAGGTCGTCATAGACCACCAGCGCGTGGCGTCCGGTATCCCGGAAATACTCCCCGATGGCCGCGCCGGCGAACGGCGCGTAATACTGCAGCGCAGCGGGATCCGCGGCCGTAGCGGCCACCACGATCGTGTAGTCCATCGCACCCTTGGCGCGGAGGGTCTGGACGATGGACGCCACGGTGGAGCCTTTCTGGCCGACGGCCACGTAGATACAGTACACGGGCTTGCCCTTGAGGAACTCGGAACGCTGGTTGATGATCGTGTCGATGGCCACCGCCGTCTTGCCGGTCTGGCGGTCGCCGATGATCAGCTCGCGCTGGCCGCGGCCGATCGGAATCATCGCGTCGATGGCCTTCAGGCCCGTCTGCAGCGGCTCGTTGACCGGCTGACGGAAGATGACCCCCGGCGCCTTGCGCTCCAGCGGCATACGCACCGTCTCGCCCTCTACGGCCCCCAGGCCGTCCAGCGGCTCGCCGATCGGGTTGACCACGCGGCCCACCAGGCCCTCGCCCACCGGAATGCCCGCGATGCGGCCCATCCGGCGCACATTCATGCCCTCGCCCACCAGGTCGGTGGGGCCGAGCAGCACGGTTCCGACGTTGTCCTCTTCGAGGTTCATCACGACGCCTTTCACGCCGCTGTCGAATTCGAGAAGTTCACCGGCCTCGGCCCCTGCGAGGCCGTAGATACGCGCCACACCGTCGCTGACGGTCAGCACGTGGCCGATTTCTTCATATTGTAGCGAAGTGTCGATCCCCCGCAGCTGTTCCAGCAGCAGGTCGGAGATCTCGCTCGCCTTGATTGTATTCTGCGCCATTATACGATTCTGTTGTTTGAGATGACAAACTGCCGGCGGATGGTCTCGATCTGGCGACGCACGCTGCCGTCCAGCAGGTAGTCGCCGATCTCGAGGGTGAAGCCGCCGAGCAGGTCGGGATCGACAGATGCTTCGAGAAGCACCTCGCAGCCGAGCTGCTTCTCCAGCAGGGTACGGAGCCTGCGCTCCAGCTCCTTCGCGGGCACCACGGTGGTCAGGCGGGCCACCTGGATGTCGCGAGAGCGGTAGTACATCGCGATGAAAGAGCGGAAGATGAAACGTACGTCCTCCAGGCGGCCGTTCTTGACCAGCAGGCGGACCAGACGCTCCAGCTCGGGCTCGAGCCGGTCGGGCTTCTCCTCAGGATGCTCCAGCAGGCGGCGCACCTGGGCGCACACCCGCTCTCCGCCCCCTGTCTCCTGCGTGTAGCGGAGCAGGGCGGAAGCATAGCGTCTGGAGATGATACCCGTGTTCATCGCATCCGTCAGTTGGGGAATTGCGTCTTTTCGGCTTCGTCGACCAGGCGGTCGAGCAGCGCGAGCTGGCCGTCGCCCTCGTCGAGGTCCTTGCGGACGATCTTTTCCGCCACTTCCACCGAGATCATCGCCACCTGGCGGCGGATGTCGCGGATGGCGCTCTCGCGCTCCGCGGCGATCTCCACCTTGGCGTGCTCGAGCAGCTTGCCGGCCTCCGCGGCGGCGTCCTCCTTGGCCTGCGCGATGATCTTCTCGCGCGTCTCGGACGCCTCCTTCAGGATGCGGCTCTGCTCCAGGCGGGTCTCCTCGATCATCCTGGCCTGCTCCTCGGCCATGCCTGCCAGACGCTTCTGGGCCTCGTCAGCGGCCTTCAGCGAATCGGCGATGTGGTCGGAGCGGGTCTGGACGGCCTTCGTGATCACCGGGAATCCGAACTTCGCAAGCAGGAAGAACACGACCCCGAAGATCACGACCATCCAGAAGAGGAGGCCGAAATCCGGTGTTACCAGCGACATAGGCGTTTACGACTGCGTGACTGAAAGCAGGCAGACGAGCACGCCGAAGAGGCAGACGCCCTCGATGAGCGCGCCGATGATGATGGCGGTGGTCCGCAGGCTGCCGGAGATCTCCGGCTGGCGGGCGGAAGCCTCCATCGTGGACTGGGCGAGTTTGCCGATACCGATAGCGGCCGCGAGGGCCACGATGCCGGCTCCGATGGCGCCGCCGAACTTGGCGAACGCAGCGGCTTGAAGAAGAGTTCCTAACATAACTGTATCATTTTAGTTGGTTTCTGTCTCGGGATGTTGATGCGCCAGGCCGATGAACACGGCCGAGAGCATCGTGAATACATAGGCCTGCAGGAAGGCGACAAGCAGTTCCAGGCAGTCCAGGAAGACGCCGAACAGCGCGGCGATGAGGGTCAGCGAGCCGTTCAACACGGGGCCGAGGGCCGCCGACAGGAAGATCAGCGCGATCACGCTCAGGAGCATGATGTGCCCCGCGAGGATGTTCGCGAAGAGTCGGATCATCAGCGAGAAGGGCTTGGTGAACATGCCCAGGATCTCGATGACCGGCATGATGGGGATGGCCTTCAGGAACAGCGGCACGTCCGGCCAGAGGATATCCTTCCAGTAGTGCTTGTTGCCGAAGAGGTTCACCATCAGGAAGGTGAACAGGGCCAGGACGGCCGTCACGGCGATGTTGCCGGTGATGTTGGCACCGCCCGGGAACACCGGGAGGATGCCCATCAGGTTGTTGATCAGGATGAAGAAGAAGGCCGTCAGCAGGTAGGGCGAGAAGCGCTTGTATTCAGGCCCCACGGCGTCCTTGATCACGTCCTGCTCGATCATCACGATGACGGGCTCCAGCAGGGCCGCCAGGCCCGTGGGTTTCTCTTTCAGGACGTCGTGTTTCTTGTACCAGCGGGCGCAGAGCAGGATCAGCACGACCAGCAGGATGCTGTCGATGATCAGCCCCAGGACGTTCTTGGTGATGGAAATGTCGACCGGCCGCCTGCCGGTCTGCGCGTTCACCAGCTTGCCGTTTTCGTTCAGGGTGTAGCCGTTCTCGGCGGCGTGGTGCAGCGTGAAGACGTGCACGCCGTTCTCGATCACGATGCAGGGCAGCGGGATGACGATTTCCTTCTCCTTGATGGTGGTGATGTGCCACTCGTACGCGTCGCTGACGTGGCCGAAGAGGTATGCGTTCATATCGAGCGCTTCAGATGCCCGGTCGTCGCCGGGTATGACGGAAGACGCGTCACCCCCGACCTGATCGGGGGTCTCCGCCAGCAGCACTGTCGGCAGCAAGAACAGTAATATGAGCAACAGCCGCTTCATCGTTCTTCCACGCACGCGACAATTTCATTATCCTTGACCTTGACCACGCCGCCGCGGATCGCGAAGCGCCGCTCCTCCCCGTCCACCACGCGGATGTCTCCGGCGCTGAGCGCGGAGATGATGGGCGCGTGGTCCGGCAGGACCTCGAAGGGACTTACCGTGCCCGGCAGGAACACGGCGGTCGCCGCGCCTTCGTGGAGCGTGCCCTCGGGGGTGAGGATGCGTATGGTCAACGTCTTGTCTGCCATATCTTTATTGCTTGGCCTGGGCCAGCAGGGCTTCGCCCTTCTTGATGGCGTCCTCGATGGTGCCGACGTTCAGGAAGGCCTGCTCCGGCAGGTAGTCCACCTCGCCGTCGAGGATGGTCTTGAATCCCTTGATGGTGTCTTCGATCTCCACCATCACGCCCGGGCAGCCGGTGAAGGCGGCGGCGACGGCGAACGGCTGCGAGAGGAAGCGCTGCACGCGGCGGGCACGGTTCACGGTCAGCTTGTCCGCGTCGGAGAGCTCGTCCATGCCGAGGATGGCGATGATGTCCTGGAGTTCGTTGTATTTCTGGAGGATCTGCTTCACGCGCTGGGCGGTGTCGTAGTGCTCCTGGCCGATGATGTTGGGGTCGAGGATGCGGGAAGTGGATGCCAGCGGGTCCACGGCCGGGTAGATGCCCAACGTGGCGATCTTGCGGCTGAGGACGGTGGTGGCGTCCAGGTGGCTGAAGGTCGTGGCCGGGGCCGGGTCGGTGAGGTCGTCGGCCGGCACGTACACGGCCTGCACGGAGGTGATGGAGCCGTTCTTGGTCGAGGTGATGCGTTCCTGCATCTGGCCCATCTCCGTGGCCAGCGTCGGCTGGTAGCCCACAGCGGAGGGCATACGGCCCAGCAGGGCGGACACTTCGGAGCCGGCCTGCGTGAAACGGAAGATGTTGTCGATGAAGAAGAGGATGTCCTTCGGTCCGTCGGCGCTGCCGCTGTCGCGGAAGGATTCGGCGAGGGTCAGGCCGCTGAGGGCCACGGAGCTACGGGCTCCCGGCGGCTCGTTCATCTGGCCGAAGACCATGGCGACCTGCGATTTCTCGAGGGCCTTGCGGTCCACCTTGGAGAGGTCCCAGTGGCCTTCTTCCATCGCCTTGGCGAAGTCGTCGCCGTATTTGATGACGTCGGATTCGATCATTTCGCGCAGCAGGTCGTTGCCCTCGCGGGTACGCTCGCCCACGCCGGCGAAGACGGAGAATCCGTTGTGTTTCTTGGCGATGTTGTTGATCAGTTCCTTGATCAGCACGGTCTTGCCTACGCCCGCGCCGCCGAAGAGGCCGATCTTGCCGCCCTTGAGGTAGGGCTCGAGGAGGTCGATGACCTTGATGCCGGTGTAGAGGACTTCCTGCGAGGTGGTGAGGTCTTCGAATTTCGGGGGTTCGCGGTGAATGGGGAGGGCGCCTTCGCGCTGGAGGTCGCCGAGGCCGTCGATGGTCTCGCCGGTGACGTTCATCACGCGGCCGCGGATCTGGCCGCCGACGGGCATGGTGATCGGGGTGCCGAGGCTGGTGGCCTCGAGGCCGCGTTTGAGGCCGTCGGTGGAGTCCATGGCGACGCAGCGGACGGTGTCTTCGCCGATATGTTGCTGTACCTCGATGATGAGTTCGCGGCCGTCGGGGCGCTGGACGCTTAGGGCTTCGTGGATGCCGGGGAGGTTTTTCTCTCCCTGCTGGTCCTTCAGGTCAAAATGCACGTCCACCACCGGCCCGATAATCTGAGAAATATGTCCCTTGATCGTAGGCATCTGGTCTTGGTTTTAATTCAAACCTCTAAGTTAGGAATTATTTCTGATTATTGTCTTTACTGATAACCCCCGCGGGTGGTATAAACGAAAGAACCCCCGAGTCTTGTTGGACTCGAGGGTTCCTAAAAGCGGCAGCGACCTACTCTCCCACCTGGTGGGGCAGTACCATCGGCGCGGGCGGGTTTAACTTCTCTGTTCGGGATGGGAAGAGGTGGT
>JAGCYX010000079.1 GCA_017960585.1 Bacteroidales bacterium | reverse complement strand
GCGTCCTGGATGAAGATGTCACTGTTGTAACTGTTGCACTTGAAATTGTTGTGCGAACCGGAGGAGTAACGCGGGAACTTGTTCGTGGAACCGTCACCGGTCCAGTAGCGGGCGACCAGGTTGTTGGTGAAACTCTGCAGGTCCTGGAGCGCGAACTGGCGGTAACTCTGCATGACCTGCTGGCCGAAGGCACCGCTGCCGTTGACGCTGAAATCGATGCCCTTCCACTGCAGGCTGATGCTGAAGCCCATGGTGAAGTCCGGGTGGGGGTTACCGATCTCGACGCAGTCTTTCTCGTCGTACTTGTCGTCATCGTTCTGGTTGATCCAGATGACATCGCCCGGCTGGGCGTTCTCATAACCGTTCATGAAGAGATAGCCCTTGTCGCGGTACGCGTCGATCTGGGCCTGGTTCTGGAAGATACCCTCGCTGGCCATACCCAGGAAGTAACCGATAGGCTTGCCGGGCTCGGCACGGAAACCGTCTTCCTTGGCCACGTTCTCGGAGATGATCTTCTTCTCACCGTGGATGATACCGTCGGCGTTGTTGATGTAGAGGACGGTGTTCTTGTTGTAGGAACCGTTCAGGCCGAGGCTGTAGCGCAGGTCGCCGATGTGGTCGTTCCAGGTGAAGCTGAGCTCGACACCGGAGTTGCGCACGGCACCACCGTTGATGGAGGCGGCGTTGGCACCCAGGATACCCATGGACGGCGGAGTAACCAGCCAGTCCTTGGTGTCTTTCTGGTACCAGTCGAAGATGACGCCCAAACGGCTGTGGAAGAAGCGGGAGTCGAAACCGACGGAAAGCTGCTCGGAGGTCTCCCAAGTAAGGTTGGCGTTGGGAATCTTGTCGGGATAGGCTGCCGTGACCGGATTCGTCTGCTCGTAGGAGAAGTCGTACTGACCGCTCAGGGAGATGGTACCGGTGTACTGGAAGTTGTCGATGCGGCAGTTACCGTTCTGTCCCCAGCTACCACGGATCTTGAAGAAGTTGAGCCAGTTCTTGGAGAAGTCCATCCACGGCTCGGAGCTGACGACCCAACCGGCGGAGACGGACGGGAAGATACCCCAGCGGTGACCCTTGGCGAAGTTGCTGGAACCGTCGGCGCGGACGATGGCCGTGAGCATGTACTTGTCCTTGTAGCTGTAGTTGACACGGCCGAAGAAGGAAAGGAGGTTGTTGTAGGGAATGGTGTTGCCACCACCCATGCTCGCATGCTCGTCACTGGTAAGGGCGCCGTCCACGGATCCGAGGTTGGCGGACTCCCAGGTGCCGAATTTGGTGTTGGAGCGGGTGCCGTTGAGGCTCATGCCCCAGCCCGTGGCTTCGATGGAGGTACCGAAGAGGGCTTCGACGGTATGGTCGCTGGCAAAGGTCTTCTTGTAGTTGGCGGTGAACTCCCAGGTCCAGTTGGTGGAGACGCTGGCGCTCTGGCTCACGGTGTCGTAATCCTGGAAGGTAGAGGCCGAGAGCTGGTAAGCCGGCGTATAGTTACGGGAGTAATTGGTGTTGGCGCGGAAGCCGAAGGCGGTGCGGAGCTTGAGTTCCTTGATGGGGTTCACCTCCAGGTAAACGTTACCCTGGACGCGCACGCCCTTGCCCTGGCTCTCACGGAGGCACTGCTGCTCCAGCAGGTTCACCTCGTTGTCGCGGGCATCCCAGCCGTCGCGCAGCTGCTTGTCATAAGTATAGAGGGAGCCGTCCAGGTCGTAAGCCGGGAGGAGCGGGGTCTTGGTCAGGAGGTTGGACACATCGCTCCCACGACCGCCGGTGGACATGCCGCGGGAGTCGGTGATGGAAACGGTCACATTCTCACCGAGTTTGATGACGTCGCGGTTACCCTTCTTCAGGATGGAGAAATCCGTATTGGCGCGGACGGTCGTTCTATCATAATAGGTAGGCTTGGGGGCGCCCAGCGTACCTTCCGAATAGGACTTGGTGAAGCTGAAGGAGTAGCGGACAGCGTCGCCGCCACCAGAGATGCCGACCGCCAAGTTGTTGGTCGGGGCGTTCTTGTTGATGGACTCGGTGAACCAGTCGGTACCGTCCCACTTGCCTTCCCGGATCCACTGCATCTGGACGGGCATCGTCTGCTCGATGTTGTCGAATTCAGTCAGGCCTGCGCGCTTGACCAGATCCAGGTATTCGGAAGCGGTCACGCCGTGCACACCGTTGGTGTTCGGCTGCTGGAAGCCCATATAGGCGTCGAAGGTGACGGTCGCCTTCTTCTCGCCGACCTTGCCCTGGCGGGTGGTCACGAGGACGACGCCGTTGGCGGCGCGGGCACCGTAGATGGCTGCGGAAGCAGCGTCCTTCAGGATATCGATGGATTCGATGTCGGCAGGGTTGAGGTCGTCCAGGTTACCGCCGGCCACGCCGTCGATAACGATGAGCGGGCTGGAGGAACCGGTGGTACCGATACCGCGGACGGTGATGCTGTAACCAGCACCCGGCACACCGCTGGACTGAACGATATTGACACCCGGGACGGAGCTGTAGAGAGCTCCGAGCGCGTTGGTGGTACTTTGCTTCTGGATTTCCTCGCCGGTGATGTTGATCGTGGCGCCAGTGAGGAGTTTCTTCTTCTGCGTACCGTAACCGATGACGACGGTCTCTTCCAACATCTCGTTGTCCTCCTGGAGGACGATGTTGAAGGTGGACTGGTCGCCGATGGCGAAGGTCTGGCCCGCATAACCGATGCTCTCGACGGAGATGGTGGCTCCGGCAGGAACATTGAGGGTGAAGTTGCCGTCCAGGTCAGTGGCGGCACCGATGCTGGAGTTCCCGACCACCGTGACAGCAGCGCCGATGACCGGCTGTCCGCCGGCATCCACGATCTTGCCGCTGATGGTACGGTTCTGGGCGAAGGCGTTGATGCCTCCGCACAAAGCGCTGAATATCATCATGATATTCGCTACTTTCAGCAGTTTTTTGAACATTTTTTTGGTTTTTTTAGTTAAAATGATGGTTGTAAGGAATTGCTTCGGGTTGTTCGGGACCAAATTTATGAGATTGAAATATCTTATCCAACGACCTTTGGCGCGCCTTTTTTATATTGGTGTGGTCCTTTAGCATTTTGACGCGTTTATTGTAAATGTCAAAAAATGGTCAGTCCTCTTCGTTTCGCGTGTTTGAAACGTGACGTAAAAATGAAATGTGACACTTTATTGAAAGAAAAGGGGCTGCTCCCGTGCGAGAGCAGCCCCAATCGGACCGAAATCGATGATTACTATTTGAATTTGTACGGAAGGTCGCCCTTGGCCCAGTTGGTGCCGTCGCCCCAACCCGGGTTCTGCTCCAGGACGCCTTCTGCCAGCGTGACCTGGGATTCGGGGATCTTGAAGAAACCACCGTCGGTGGCGTTGTAACGCGTCATGAAGTCCACGGTGAAGGCATATTCGCCCGTCATCATCTCGTTCAGGATCTTGTTGCCTTCCTGGTTCTTCACGATTTCTGCCACGTCGCCCCAACGGCGAAGGTCGTTCCAGCGGATGGCCTCGAAGCAGAGCTCGTAGCGGCGCTCCTTCTTGAGGATGGGCAGGCTGTAGGCGACATCGGGCAGGCCGGCGCGGGCGCGGACGGCGTTCAGGCCGCTCTTGCCGTTGTAAACGACGGCACCGTCGGTGAGCTCGGAGTGCATCAGGAGCACGTCGGCGAAGCGCAGCCACACCAGGGACTGGGTCAGACCGCGCTGACGGTTGTTCTCACTGCCGTAGTAAACGCCGTAGCTGAGGTAACGGGAGGTGTGCTCCTCGTTCCAGGCCTCGACACCGGCATACTTCTTTGCATACAGGTTGGTGTTCTCGACCTCCTTGGCCTTGTCGCCGGGATAGTCCGGGATTTCCACCAGACGGTCGCAGATGGAACCGACGCGGCGGTAGTCGCCGGCATAGTCGGGATCCGCAGCCCAGTCGGTCCACAGTTTCTCGCAGACGGGGCCGTTGGAATAGCCCTGCACGGAGAACGGGAAGGCGGATTCCACGGTCTTGCGGAGGTTGTAGAACTCGACGATGCGGTTGTGGTGGATCTGGCCGCCGTAGCCGCCGGCGTAGTCACCCTTGTTGCCCATCTTGACGGCGAACATGTTCTCGATGTTCTCGTCGCCGACCCACTCCAGGTGATTCTCCTTGGCGTAGGGGTAATCCGCAGCGGTGTACGGGTTGGTGTAGGGCCAGAGGTTGCGCTGGTCGCTCACGAGGCCGAAGCCGCTGTTCTTGATGCAGTCCTCGAGCCAGGCAGCCACCTGGGACTTGGAGATGGAACCGCCCTCGGCGAGGGGAAGTTCGGATTTCTTGTAGAAACCGGTGTAGAACAGCCACACGCGGGCCATCAGGCCTTCAGCGGCCCACTTGGAGGCACGGCCGTCGCCGAAGTCGGGATACTTCAGGGAAGGACCGAGTTCGATGGCGTGCTTCAGGTCGGAAGCAATCTGGGCATACACCTCGTCGGCGGAGCTGCGCGGCAGGTTCTGCGGCTCCGTGGTGAGCACGAGGGGAACGCCGTTGAACACCTGGGCCAGGTTGAAATAGTAGAACGCGCGCAGGAAGTAGATCTCGCAGAGGAGCTGGTTCTTCCTGCTTTCGGACGTCCACTTCGTCACGTTGTCGATGGTCTCGAGCGCGTTGTTGGCGCGGTTGATACCGGCGTAGCGGCAGAGCCACAGCGGTTCCATCCAGCTGAGATAAGCGTTCAACAGGCGGTCGACGCCCTGGGCGCCGATGTTACTCTGGCTGCCGCCGCCGAGGCGGTCGTCAGAAGCGATATCGAAGACGAAGAACGGATCCTCCTCCGGGTCGGCGAGGTTGTTGTTCAGCATGACATAGATGCCGTTCACCATCTGGGTGGCATCGGTCTCGTTGACCGGGAAGTTGGACGTGTCCTTCTTGGTGAGACTCTGCGTGTCCAGGAAGTCGTCGCAACCTCCGAGCATCAGCAGGCACACCGCCGTCACAATGAGATATAATAAATTCTTTTTCATGATCTTCAAGGATTAAAATACGACATTCAGACCAATCTGCCAGGAGCGGGAGGACGGGTAGTAACCGTTGTCGATACCGGAAGCCCAGCTGGCGCCGTTGCCGAAGCCCACCTCCGGATCCATGCCGGTGTAGCCGGTGAAGGTGAACATGTTGGTGGCGGTCACGTAGAAGCGGCACTTGGCCACGGGGAGGAATTTCGCGACGCGCTTGACGTCATAGCCGAGGGAGATGGTGGAAATCTTGAAGAAGTCCGCATCCTCGAGCCACACGCGGGAAAGCTCGGACATGTTGACGTGCTTGCCGTGGGTGAAGCGCGGGTAGTGATTGGTGCTGCCTTCGCCGTTCCAGTACTTCGTGTACACGTCGGTGGTGTAGTTGTCGTCCGGATGGTCGGAGAACTGACGATAGCTCTTGGCCACCTGCTGGCCGAACTGGCCGTAGCCGTTGAGGCTGAAGTCGAGACCCTTCCACTCGAGGTTGATGCTGAGGCCGACGTTGAAGTCCGGGTTCGGGTCGCCGATCATGGTCTTGTCGTTCACGTCGATCTTGCCGTCACCGTTGCGGTCCACGAACATCACGTCACCGGGCTGGATGCTGGAACCCTGGGCGCTCTTGGAGGCGTCGCCGCCGAAGTACTTGTTCAGGTAGTCCTGCTTCTGCTGCTCGTTCTGGATGATGCCGTCCATCTCGTAGCCCCAGAAGTAACCGATCGGGTAGCCGACCTGCACGCGGTAGAGCTCGGTGGTGTTCTGCGCGATGGCGTTCTCCGGGCCGTGGAGGATGCCCTCGGAGTTGGCCAGACGGGTGACCATGTTGCTATTGTGCGAGAAGGTGGCGGAAATCCCGTAGGAAAAGTCGCTGTTGACTGAATCATTCCAGGAGACGAGGATTTCGAAACCGCGGTTGCGGATGTCGCCGCCGTTCACGTACGGAGCGTTGGTGCCGTAGGAAAGGAGAACCGGGGCCTGGACCAGCCAGTCCTTGGTCATCTTGTTGTACCAGTCGAAGGAAATGCCGAGGCGGCTGTGGAAGAAACGGGCGTCGAAACCGAAGTCGAGCTGCTCGGAGGTCTCCCACTTCACGTCCGGGTTCGGCAGGATGTCAGGATAGGCGCCGATGCTCGGGGCGGACTTGTCGTTGAAATAGTAGTTGCCACCGAGCGAGATGGTCGCCAGGTACTGGAACGCGGAGATGTTGCAGTTACCGTTCTGGCCCCAGCTGCCGCGGATCTTGAAGAAGCTCAGCCAATCCTTGCTGAAGTCCATGAAGGGCTCGTTGGAGACCACCCAGCCGGCGGATACGGAGGGGAAGACACCCCAGCGGTGGCCACGGGCGAAGTTGCTGGAACCGTCGGCGCGGAGCACGGCGGAGAGCAGGTAGGTCTCGTTGTAGTTGTAGTTGATACGGCCGAAGAAGGAGGACAGGGCGCCCTGGCTGTTCGGGCTGCCGCTGATGCTCGTGTAAGCCGGATCGATGACGTTTGCGTTGCTGATGTAGGCGTGGTCGAAGGAGCCCGGGAACAGGGAGTTGGAGTTGGAAGCGCTCAGGCTGTTGCCGTAACCCCATTTCTCGATGGACTGGCCCACGAGGACGTCGAGGTTGTGGTTGCCGAAGGACTTCACCCAGTTGGCGGTGTTCTCCCAGGACCAGCGGACGCTGTAGGACTGGCTCTGGCTGACGTCGTCGTTCGGGTTGGAGGTCTTGGTGCTCAACTCATAGACGGGTACGTAGCTGCGGCTCTCGCTGTGGTTGTACTGCCAGCCGAAGCTGGAGCGGAAGGTCAGGCCCTTGATGGGGACGAACTCCAGGAAGAAGTTGGTCTGCAGGCGGTAACCCTTGTTGTAGCGGTTGTTGCGGGCATAATCCATCTGGGCGAGCGTGTTGGCCAGTTCGGCGCTGAAGTCCCACTTGTCGGCCACGATGTCCTTGTACTCATACCAGCCGCCCTCATCGTTGCGGATGGGGAGGAGCGGGGACATGGTCAGGATCGTACGGATGTTGTTGTCGTAGATGCCGCCGATCTGGATGCCCTTCTTGAAGGTGTTGGTGAAGGTGATGTTCTCACCGAACTTCAGGACGTCGCGGTTGTTCTTGCGGATCAGGGAGTAGTCGGAGTTCATGCGGACCGTGAAGCGGTTATACTGCGGCGTGGCGGGATAACCGATGGTACCGGTCTGGGAGAAGTTGCTGATACCGATGGCGAAGCGGGAGATGTCGCTGCCGCCCATGATGTTGATGGAGGCGTTGCTGACCGGAGCGTTGTGGACCGTGGTCTCCTCGAGCCAGTTGGTTCCGTTCCAGGTACCGGCCTGGATCTGTGCGTACTGCTTGGGGATGAGGGCCGCCCAGTCGTACTTGGATGCGCCCTGGATCTCGTAGGCCAGGTCGTTGATCTCCATGTACTGCTTGGCGTTCAGCGGGGTGACACCGTTGGTGTTCGGGTTCTGCCAGCCGTAGTAAGCGTCGAGGCTCACCTGGATCTTGCCGGACTTGCTGCCCTTCTTGGTGGTCACGAGGATGACGCCGTTGGAAGCCCGGGCACCGTAGATGGCGCTGGAGGCGGCGTCCTTCAGGACGTCGATGGACTCGATGTCGTTGGGGGAGAGGGCGGTGATGGAGCCGTTGGGCACACCGTCGATGACGTAGAGCGGGGTGTTGGAACCGGCGGTACCCATACCGCGGATCGTCACTTTGTAGCTCTCGCCCGGCTGACCGGAGTTCTGGACGATGTTCACGCCGGCGGCCTGGCTCTGCAGGGCGCCGAAGGCATCGACGGCGTGCGTGGAGGCGAGTTTGTCGCCGCTCACGCTCACCGTGGAACCGGTCACGAGTTTCTTGCGCTGCACACCGTAACCGACGACGACGGTTTCTTCAAGCATCTCGGCGTCGTCCTGGAGGGTGACGGTCATGTTGTTGGCGGCGGCCACCCGGCGGGTGGTGTAGCCGATGCAGGAAACCTCCAACGTTGTCCCGGGGGCCACGTTGATGGAGAAGTTGCCGTCGAGGTCGGTGGTGACACCGTTCGTGGTGCCAGGCACCAGAACGCCGGCGCCGATGACCGGCGCGCCGTCTGCGTCGACGACTTTACCAAAAATGGCAGGGCTTTGGGCAAAGGCACTCAGGCCTCCCCATAAAGTGCTAAGCATCAAGACGATACTCGTCACTTTCAGCAGTTTTTTGAGCATTTTTTGGGTTGATTTTTGGTTAAAAAAGAAAATGGTATAAAAGTGGTTAAATGGTAATACACAAACATTTGCTGGGTAAATATAGTTATATTTGCCTAAATTCATTCGAAAAGTGCGTTTTTTGTGGTGCGAAAAACTCAAAATGCGGGTTTGAAACTCTCGAAAAAAAGTTTCATCTTTGTGGTATGAAACTTTTCCTCATAGACGGCCATGCGCTGATATTCAAGATGTATTATGCCTTCCTGGGGCGGCCGATGGTCAATTCCAAGGGGGTGGATACGTCCATTCTCTTCGGTTTCACGAAGTATTTGCTGGAACTGATCGACCGGGAGCGGCCGACGCACATCGCGGTGAGTTTTGACCCTCCGGGGGGTACTTTCCGGAACGAACTGTATCCGGAGTACAAGGCGAACCGCGGGGAGACGCCCGCGCTGGTGGTGGAGGCGCTGGAGCCGCTGACGCGGATCGTGGAAGCGCTGGACATCCCGGTGCTGATGTTGCCGGGCTACGAGGCGGACGACGTGATCGGCTCGGCGGCGAAGCGTTTCGAGGGGGAAGGTTTCGAGGTGTATATGGTGACGCCGGACAAGGATTACGGACAGCTGATCACGCCGCACATCCTGCAGGTCAAGCCGGGCAAGGGCGGGGGAGAGAACGAGCTGCTGGGCGTTGCGGAGGTATGCGACAAGTGGAAGATCTCTTCGCCCGCGCAGGTCATCGATATTCTCGCGATCTGCGGGGATGCATCGGACAACGTGCCGGGCGTGGCGGGCGTGGGACCGGTAGGCGCCGCGAAGCTGCTGGGCAAGTACGGCAGCGTCGAGGGGATTTACGCGCATCTGGACGAGTTGACGGTGCGGCAGCAGGAGCAATTCCGCGCGGCCGAGGGGCATATCGCGCTGTCCAAGCGGCTGGTGACCATCAAGACGGACATCCCGCTGGATGTCACCGCCGGGCAGCTGGTCTATGACACCGTCGAGACCCCAGAGCTCAGCGCCCTCCTGGACCTCTATGAAATGCCATCCCTGAAGCGCCTCCTGAAAAAAGTCGCTTTGCCTGCCGGCGCCGTTGCTGCTGTTGCCGGAAACGGTGCGAGAGCGCACGCGAGCGATAGCGATCTGCGTGCCATCCCCCTTGAGGGGGCGCAGGGGGTGAAAGCTGATTCGCCTGCGAAGCAGGTGAGGGTGGCTACGGTTTTCGGAGGCAGTAGCCTGCCGGACAACGAATCCTCCGCTTTGCAGAACAGGCAGCAGCCGCCGGCAACCGTGGCCGCCCGTGGCCTCGTGAACGGGGGGACCGCAAGCGAAGCGCAGCGGTGGGATGAGCGCGAAGCGCGAAGTTGTCCGGTGGCTGGCTGCCTGTCTGCAAAGAAGGTGGTAGTCAATTTGGTTGGGGAAAAGCTCTTCGTAGGGTGCGAGGCGGGTGTGGCAGAAGGAGGGGTGGAGGAGTTCAGGAAGATCCTGGAAGATGCCACCGTGACGAAAGTCGGCGTGGACCTGAAGGGGCAGATGAAGGCGTTGGCGGAGAAGGGAATTGCGCTGGCCGGGCGCCTCGAGGACATTGAACTCATGCACTACCTCCTCGGCCCCGAACGCAGCCACAAGCTGGACGTTCTCGCCCGCAGCTACCTTGGCATCGAACTGGACGCCGCCGCGCCCGAGGAGACCGGCTCCCTCTTCGACGATGTCCCCGACGAATCCGGCCCCGACCGCATCCTGGAGACCGCCGCCATCCTGCGCCTGTCCGACTGCCTCCTGCGCGAAATGGCCGCCACCGAAGGCATGACCCGCCTCTACGACGAGATCGAGGAGCCGCTCATCGGCGTGCTGGCGCGTATGGAACGCATCGGCGTGAAGGTGGACCTCAGTTCGCTCCGCGACTTCGCCGACGGCCTGCGCCGCAAGATGACCGAACGCGAAGCGGAAGTGCGCCGTCTGGCCGACGACCCCGCACTCAACATCCTGTCGCCCAAGCAGATCGGCGTCGTGCTCTTCGAGAAACTCAAGCTCGACCCCAAGGCGCGCAAACCCAAATCCGGCAACTGGCCCACCGACGAGCAGACCCTCTCGCACCTCGCCGACCGCAGTCCCATCATCGACGCCATCCTCGACTACCGCGGCCTCCGCAAGCTGCTGTCCACGTACATTGAGCCCTTCGCGGGCTACATTTCCCCGGCCGACGGCCGGGTGCATACGACCTTCAACCAGGCCCTGACCGCCACCGGCCGCCTGTCCTCGTCAAACCCGAACCTCCAGAACATCCCGATCCGCACCGAAGAGGGCCGCGAGATCCGCAAGGCCTTCGTGCCGGGCGAGCCGGGCTGGGTGATGATGTCGGCGGACTACTCCCAGATCGAGCTCCGGCTGATGGCGCACCTCTGCGGCGACGCCCATATGGTGGACGCCTTCCGCAGCGGGCTGGACGTCCACGCCGCCACCGCGGCGAAAATCTTCCGCATCCCGCTCGCGGACGTGACCCCCGACCAGCGCCGCATCGCCAAGACGGCCAACTTCGGCATCATGTACGGCATCTCCTCCTTCGGTCTCGCCGAACGGCTGCGCTGCTCGCGGACCGAGGCAAAGCAGATCATCGACGACTACTTCGCCTCCTTCCCGTCCATCCGCGGCTTCATCGACGCCACGGTGGCCCAGGCGCGTGAGCGCGGCTATGTGGAGACGCTCTTCGGCCGCCGCCGCTACATCGCGGACATCGCCGCCGGCAACGCCGCCGTGCGCGCCCTGGCCGAACGCAACGCCGTCAACGCCCCCATCCAGGGCACGGCGGCCGACATCATCAAACTGGCGATGACCGCCGTGGACCGCCGCCTGCGCGAAGGCGGTTTCCGGTCCCGGATGGTCCTCCAGATCCACGACGAACTGCTCCTCGAGGTCCCGCAGGAAGAAATCGCGCCGGTGCGCGAGCTGCTGGTCCGCGAGATGGAGGGCGTCATCTCCCTGTCTGTCCCCCTGACCGTAGAATGCAATGATGGAAAAACCTGGCTCGAAGCCCACTGACGAACTCGTCCGCCGGGCGATCATCGGCGACGGCACCGCCTTCACCGAACTCTGGGACACGCACATCGGGGGGCTCCGCGCCTACCTGAAGGGTGCGATGAAGTACCTGGACGACTTCTACATCGACGACATCTGCTCGCGCAGTTTCGAGAAGGCGTTCCGGCAGATCCGCTCCTTCGACCCGTCCAAGAGCCAGTTCTCGACCTGGCTCCGCACCATCGCGCACAATACGGCGCTCGATACCATCGACGCCGAGACACGCGCCCGCGCCCGCCTGGTGTCGCTGGACAAGGAAGGGGACCACAGCGGCGCCATCATCGACGTGCTGGGCGACGAAGCAGCCACGCCGCTGGAGCAAATCGTGGAATCCGAGGACGCCGAGAAGCTCGAGGGCTACATCGAAGGCCTGCCCGAGCTTTACCGCGCCATCGCGCGGATGCGCCTGCTCGACGGCTTGCAGTATAAGGAAATCGCCGAAGAACTCGGCATGGAACTCAACACCGTCCGCACCCGCATCCGCCGCGCCAAAAGCATGATCGAGGCGCTGAAGGCGGAAGACTAGCGTTTCCCCGCGCACTCCGGGCAGAGGCCGTGGAGGACGAATTCCGCGCCCTCGACGAGGAAGCCGTCCGGGCAGGTGACGGAGGGAAGGGGTTGGTCTTCGAAGCAGAAGGTGCGCCCGCAGCGCTCGCAGTGGAAATGGACGTGGCGGTCGGAGTCTTCTTCCGCCTCGGAGCAATGGCAAACTTCGTAGCGTACGCCGCTGCCGTCGGACAGGGCGTGCAGCAGGTGGTGCTCCCGGAAAGCTGCCAAGGTCCTGGAGATGATGGACTTGTCCACGGACTCCAGAGCCGTCTCGATCTCGGTCAGCGACAGCGGCCGCCCCGCCTGGAGCAGGGCCTTCAGGATCAAGATGCGGTTCGCGGTCGGCTTGACGCCGTGCTCCTGCATCAATGCGACGGGGGACTCTTCGTGGTGGTGCATACTGTTGCAAAAATAACAATTCCGCTTCAGTATCGCAAGAGGCCTATACCCTATACATCCGGTCATCGGCGAAGGAGTAGCAGGAGTCGTCGGCGATGACGACGTGGTCGAGCAGGGTGAGGCCGACTGCCGAAAGTCCCTTCTTGAGTTCTTCCGTGCGGCGGATGTCCGCCTGGCCGGGGGTGGGATTGCCGCTGGGGTGGTTGTGCACCAGGATGAGCGCGCTGGCGCCCTTGTCCAGCGCCGCGCGGATGATCTGCCGGATGTCCATGGTCGTGGAGTTGCCGCCGCCGGAGCTGATCAGCAGCTTCCCGACCAGGTATTGGTGGTCGTTCAGGAACAGCACCCAGCACTCTTCGTGTTGCAGCCCTTTCATGCGCGGAATCATCAGGTCGTGCACCCGTCGGGCCGTCAGCACCGGACTCTTGACCACGGCGGATTCCTCCTGGAGGAAACGGCGCCCCAACTCGAACGCCGCCAGCACGCTGGACGCCTTGCCCGGCCCGATGCCGGACAGTGACAGCATCCTATCCTGCGAGAGATTAAACAAAGCGCTGAGGCGGCCGTCCGCAAGATCCAGCAGTTCCCGCGCCAGGTCGAGAACGCTGCTGTCCCGATTGCCGCTGCGCAGCAAGACGGCGAGCAGTTCGCCGTCGCTCAAGCTCCCCGCTCCGCGGGCGAGCAGTTTTTCGCGCGGCCTTTCATCCGCGCGGAGATCTTTGATACCCATAGCGGACGCAACAGTAAGCGAATAATTCGTAAAAAACGAAAAGATTCGTACGTGGTCCGCTTAAAAATACAAATTTTAATGGAGTTCGCAGAGCAACGTGGCTTGTGTACAATCCAAAACTTTCACGTCGACGAAGTCGCCGGGGTGGTGGGCGGTGTCGGGCCAGACGCACATCTTGTTCTGGCTGTTGCGGCCGCAGAGTTCGGCCGGATTGCGTTTTGACGGGCCTTCGACGAGCACGCGGAAGGTCTTGCCGATGTCGCGGCGATTGCTTTCGAGCGAAAGGCGGTTCTGCAGGGCGATGATCTCCTCGAGGCGGCGCGTCTTGACTTCGGGCGCCACGTCGTCGGGGTATTTCTTCGCGGCGAGCGTGCCCGGCCGCTCGGAATACTGGAACATGAAGGCGGCGTCGAAGCCGACGGCTTCAAAGAGCGACAGCGTGTCGCGGTGGTCTTCCTCGGTTTCCGAGCAGAAACCTGCGATGACGTCGGTGGTGAGGGCGCAGTCGGGCATCAGTGCGCGGATCTTCGCCACGCGCTCCAGATAGCCCTCCCGCGTGTAGCGGCGGCGCATCAGCTCCAGCATCCGGTCGGAGCCGGACTGCACCGGCAGGTGGATGTGGCGGCAGATGTTGTCGTGCGAGGCCATCGTCTCCAGCACGGCGTCCGAGATGTCCTGCGGGTTGGAGGTCGAGAAGCGGATGCGCAGCGCGGGGACGCTTTCGGCCACCAGGGCCAGCAGGCCCGCGAAATCGAGCTCGCCGAAGCGGTAGGAATCGACGTTCTGCCCCAGCAGGGTGATCTCCTTGTAGCCGTCGGTGGCGCACTGGCAGGCTTCGCGGACGATGGTGTGCGGGTCGCGGCTGCGCTCGGCGCCGCGGGTGTACGGGACCACGCAGTAGGAGCAGACATTGTTGCAGCCGCGCATGATGGAAATGAAGGCGGACACGCCGTTCTTGTCCACGCGCACCGGCGCGATGTCGCCGTAGGTCTCCTCGCGGGACAGCAGGACATCGATCTGCGGGTGGCCCTGCGAGGCGGCGGCGAGCAGGCGGGGCAGGCTGCGGTAGGCGTCCGGCCCGGCCACGATGTCCACCTTGCCCGACTCCAGGAGGGCGTCCTTCAGACGCTCCGCCATGCAGCCGAGGATGCCCACGACCACGCCCGGACGCGTCTTGCGCTGGAAATTGAACTGTTCGATGCGACCCCAGATGCGCTGCTCGGCGTTGTCGCGCACGGAGCAGGTGTTCGCGAGGATCACGTCGGCCTCGGCCATTTCTTCGGTGCGCACATATCCCTCGCGGCCGAGGATGGAAAAGACCACCTCCGTGTCGGCGACGTTCATCTGGCAACCGTATGTCTCGATGTAGAGCTTCTTCATTTCAGTCGCAAAGATAGAGATTTTTCTTATCTTTGTAGGTTATTAGTTGACAAGACGCAGATGAAGAAGCTCCGCATAGTGCTTTTGTTCGCCCTCGTCCTGCTGCTGGCAGGCTGCAAGGGCCGGGGATTCGAGGACGTCCGGGTGACCTCCGTCCGGCTCGTCTCGATCTCTCCGGAGGGCCTCACGCGCATTTCCGCCGTCGCGGAGGTGGGCGTCCACAACCCGACGGTGGCCTTCGACGTGACGAACCTCGACGGCCTGGCGAAGTTCCTGGGGCAGGATGCGCTGATGGTCACCGGCGATCCGGTTTCCATCGCCGCCCGCTGCGACTCGGTCTACACCGTCCCCCTGCAGGGGCGGATGGCCGAAGGCTTCAACCCCCTGCGCCTGCTCCGCCTGCTGGGCGACGACGCGAGTTTCGACGATATCACCTTCGACGTCCGCGCCCGGGTGACCCTGCGCAGCGGACTTGGCAAGAATATTGAAATGTTGGACATCCCGCTGAGCGGACTGCTCAGCGGAACGGTATTGGAGAATCATGAAAATACGACTGAATAAGCTGTTTTGGCTCCTGGCCCTGCTGCTCCTGGCTGCTCCCGCGCTGCGGGCGCAGAACCCGGAAGAGGAGGTCTCGAGCGAGATCGAGCACACCGGCACGGAGGTCCAGCTGGACTCCACCCTGCTGGGACGTGACATTTTCTCGACCCTGCCCGAGCAGGTGGTGGTGCGCCAGTCGCCCGCCGTGCGCTCGGCGCTGAACAAGCAGGTGGCCGGCAACGCCTCCAAGATGTACAACGGCTTCCGGATCCGGCTCTATTTCGCCAGCAGCCGCACGGCGCGCGAAGAGTCGGCCTCGGTGATCCGCCGTTTCAACGAAATGTATCCCAACATCCAGGCATACAGGACATTCGCCTCGCCGAACTTCAAGGTGACGGTGGGCAATTTCCGCACCCGCCTGGAGGCAGAGTCCCTGCTGCAGGAACTCAAGGGATCCTTCCCGGACGCGTTCATCGTCCGCGAACGCTTCAAGTATCCATCCATCGGACGGGCGGACACCCGGCCGGCCGACCTTCCCGCAGAGCTGTAAGCCATGATCAAGCAGGGACTCGAACTCAAACAGCAGCAGAAACTCTCCCCGCTGCAGATCCAGACGATCAAGCTGATCGAACTCCCCATCCAGGAGCTCGAGCAGCGGATCCGTACGGAGCTGGAGGAGAATCCGGTGCTGGATGACACCCCCGATCCCGAGAAGCCCGAGGAGACCAAGGACGTGTCCCTGGACGAGATCACGGACGAGGGCGACATCCCTGCCTACAAGACCCGCGTCAACAACTGGGGCAAGGACCCCAGACCCGAATACAACACCTTCTCGGTGCGCCAGAGCTTCACCCAGAGCCTGATGGACCAGCTGGGCTACCGGAACCTCACGCCGGAGCAGTACAGCGTGGCTTCCTTCGTGATCGGCTCGCTGGACGAGGATGGTTACCTGCGCCGCGACATCGAGTCCCTCGTGGACGACATGGCGTTCCGCGCCGGCATCACCACCACCGCCGACGAAGTGCTGGAGATGCTCCGCGTGATCCAGGACTTCGATCCGGCGGGCGTGGGAGCGCGCGATTTGCGCGAATGCCTGCTCCTGCAGCTCCGCGCGGCGAAGCAGACCCGCGACGTGGTCAACGCCGAGCACATCCTGGAGGACTACTTCCAGGAGTTCTCCAACAAGCATTTCCAGAAGATCATGTCCCGCCTGGGGCTCTCCGAGGAGGACCTCAAGGGGGCGATGGCCCGCATCGTCAAGCTCAATCCCGCGCCGGGCGGCGAGGTGGACTACACCTACACCGACCAGGCGCAGCAGATCGTGCCGGACTTCGTCCTGGAGGAGAACGACGGGGAACTGTCCTTTACGATGCCCCGCTTCTCCGTGCCGGAGCTGCGCGTGAACAAGAAATACGCGGACCTGCTGCTGGAGGCGAAGGGCTCTTCCGAGCGCGCCCAGAAGGAGGCTGCGACCTTCGTCCGCCAGAAGCTGGACTCCGCCAAGTGGTTCGTGGAGGCGCTCAAGCAGCGCCAGAACACGCTCAACCGCACGATGTCCGAGATCCTGGCCTACCAGCACGACTACTTCGTGTCGGGCGACGAAGCCGACCTCAAGCCGATGGTCCTCAAGGACATCGCCGAGAAGACGGGCTTCGACATCTCGACCATCTCCCGCGTGGTCAACAGCAAGTACATCGAGACGCACTTCGGCATCTTCCCCCTGAAATACTTCTTCTCCGAGGGCATGGAGAACAAGGAGGGCGAGGAGGTGTCCACCCGCGAGCTGAAAAAGGCCCTGCAGGAGTGCGTGGACGCTGAGAATAAGAAGAAACCGCTCACCGACGAGCAGCTGGTGGAGGAGATGGGGCGCCGCGGCTACAAGGTCGCCCGCCGCACCATCGCCAAATACCGCGGCCAGCTCGGCATTCCGCTGGCCCGCTGGCGCAAAGAGTTGTAGGGTATGAGGGTCGGTCGAAAGGGCATTCCGGATATCATCCAGTTCAAGCGCATGCTGCGGGACCGCGGCCTGAAGGCCACGCCGCAGCGCTCCGCCATCCACGAAGCCATGTGGAACCTGGTGCATGCCGGGGCGGACGACGTGGCGGCCTGGCTCGGAGAGCACGGCAGCGCCCACGTGTCGCCGGCTTCGGTCTACAACACCCTGTCGATGCTCGCGGACGAGGGCATCTACAGCCGCCGCTCCGCCCGGGGCGGCCGCATGGTCTTCGATGCGCGCGTCCAGCCGCACCTGCACCTGTACGACACGGAGAGCGAGGAATGGCGCGACCTGGAGGACGAGACGATGATGTCCTGGCTGGAGGCCCACCTGAAGGGGCGCCGCTACCGCGGCTACCGCATCGACGGTTTCGAGGTGCAGATCCTTTGCCACCCGTCCCGCAAGGGACCGGCGGGGAAGCAGTAAAATTGTGTAACTTTGCAAGTTGTATGAATATGGAACACATCAGGTGCTTGATCATTGGCGGCGGCCCTGCGGGCTACACCGCCGCGATATATGCTTCCCGGGCCGCGCTTTCGCCCGTCCTCTATGAGGGCAGCGCCCCCGGCGGCCAGCTGACCACGACCACGGTGGTGGAGAACTTTCCCGGTTTCCCGAACGGCGTGGACGCGAACCAGCTGATGGCCGACATGCGCGCACAGGCCGCGAACCTCGGGGCGGACATCCGCCGCGGGGTGGTGACGAAGGCGGACCTGGGCGTGCGCCCGTTCCGCGTGACGGTGGACGGCGCCACGGAGCTGGAGGCGGATGCGCTGATCATCGCGACCGGCGCCACGGCCCGCTACCTCGGCCTTCCCTCCGAGGAGAAATTCCGCGGGCTGGGCGTGTCTGCCTGCGCGACCTGCGACGGCTTCTTCTACCGCAAGAAGGACGTGGCCGTGGTGGGCGGCGGCGACACCGCCTGCGAGGAGGCGACCTACCTGGCCGGCCTCTGCCGCAAGGTGTACATGATCGTGCGCCGCGACGTGCTGCGGGCCTCCGTGGCCATGCAGGAGCGCGTCAGGAACACCCCGAACATCGAGATCCTGTGGAACTGCAACACGCAGGAAATCCTCGGAGACGCCTCCGGCGTGACGGGCGCCCGCCTGCTGCGCAAGGATGGCGAGGTTTTTGATATACAAGTGGACGGCTTCTTCCTGGCCATCGGCCATCACCCCGCGTCCGAGCTGTTCGCTCCGTGGGTGGCGACCGATCCCAACGGATACATCGTCACCGAGGGCGGCAGCAGCCGTACCAACGTGGAGGGCGTGTTTGCGGCCGGGGACGTGCAGGATCCGGTGTACCGCCAGGCGGTGAATGCCGCCGCGTCGGGCTGCCGGGCCGCGCTGGACGCCGAAAAATATTTGAAACGATGAAACGATCCTCACTTTATTTCGCACTCTCCCTGGTGCTCGTGCTGGGCGGTTTTACCGCCTGCAAGACGGAGTATGACCACGTCCTCGAGAGCAACGACGCCAATCTCAAGTACGATGCCGCGTTCAAGTATTTCAACGCCGGCAAGTACAGCCGTTCCGCCGCCCTCTTCGAGTCGCTGACGCTGCTGACCAACGGTACCGAGCGCTACGACACGGTGATGTATTACCTGGGCCTGAGCAACTATTCCTACAAGGATTACTATACCGCGGAGGCCAACTTCAACCAGTACCTGACCTACTTCCCGCAGGGTGCATTCTCGGAGATGGCGCAGTTCCTGCGCATCGACTGCCTGTACCGGAGCACGCTCCGCTACGAGCTGGACCAGACACCGACCTACACGGCCATCACCGCCATCGGCGAGTATCTGCGCGACCATCCCACCGGGGCGAATGCCGACATCTGCCGCCACCGCCTGCAGGAATTGGGCGACCGCCTGGACCGCAAGGCCTTCGAGAACGCGAAGTTGTACTATAAGATGGAGGACTACCGCGCGGCGCGCGTGGCGTTGAAGAACGTTCTCAAGGACGACGCGGACAACATCTACCGCGAGGAAATCCTGTACTATTCCGCGATGGCGTCGTACAAGTTCGCGGACATGAGCGTCCCTGCCAAGAAGAAGGAGCGCTTCCTGGTCTTCCAGGACGACTACCTCAATTTCATCGGCGAGTACCCCGAATCCTCCCACCGGAAGGAGCTGGACGCGCTGTATGAAAAAGTGAAAGAAAAAAATTGAAACTTCCCGGCGCACTGCCGCCGTACAAGGGATATGGAAAAGAAAATACCTACCAATACCATTACGCGGGACATCAAGGATCTCGCCGCCCCGACGGGCAACATCTATGAGACTGTCGTCATCCTCGCCAAGCGCGCCAACCAGATCGCCCTGGCCGAGAAGAAGGAACTGGCCAAGAAGCTGGAGGATTTCCGCGGCGAGCGGGACACGATGGACGAAGTCTTCGAGAACAAGGAGCAGATCGAAATCTCCAAGTACTATGAGCGTCAGCCCAAGCCGGACCTCGTCGCCATCGCCGAATTCGAAGAGGGTGACCTGTATTACCGGGTAGCCCAGGAAGACGGTGCTGCATAGTCTCCATATTGAACATTACATCCTGATAGACTCTCTGGACGTACAGTTTCCGGAGGGTCTTGTCATCATTACGGGCCAGACGGGCGCCGGCAAGTCCATCCTGCTGGGCGCCCTGTCCCTGCTTTCCGGGGCCCGGGCGGACGCGTCGGTAATCGCGGAGGGGGCCGACTCCTGCGTGGTCGAGGCGGAGTTCGCCGGCCGGGACGAAACGCTGTCGGCGCTGTTGTCCGAGGCGGATGTGGAACAGGATCCGGGCGGCCGCCTGCTGATCCGGCGCGTGGTGTCCCGCTCGGGACGCTCGCGCAGCTTCATCAACGATTGCCCGGTGCAGGTCGGCCTCCTGCAGGAGGTGGCGGCGCGCCTGGTGGACATCCACTCGCAGCACAAGAGCCTGCTGCTCACGGATCCGCATTTCCAGTTGTCCGTGCTGGACCATTTCGCCGGCAACGAAGGTCATCTGACCGAGTGCCGGGCGGCGTGGCGCAGCGTCCAGCAGCTCCGGACGGAGATCGCCCGGGAGCGGGAGCGCTTCGCGCAGATGCAGGCCGATCACGACTACAACGAAGCCCAGTGGCGCCAGCTCGAGGACGCGAAACTCGTCCCCGGCGAGCTGGAGTCCCTGGAGGAAGAGCAGCGCAGCCTTGCGAACGCGGAGCAGATCAAGGAAGCGCTCGGCGGCAGCCTGGCGCTGCTGCGCGCGGAAGGGGAGACCCCCGGCATGTCGGCGGCGCTCAAGGACGCCGCGCGCCGGCTGACCTCCGTGGCCAAGTACCTGCCCGCTGTGTCCGGCCTGCAGGAACGGCTGGATTCCGTCCGGATCGAGCTGGACGACATCGACGCCGAACTGGAGACGCTGGACGGGCGCGTGGACCTCTCGCCCGAGCGGCTGGAAGCCGTGGAGGAGCGGATGTCACGCCTCTATTCCTTACTGAAGAAACATAATTGCAGCACGCTGGACGAGCTGATTGCCGTCCGCGAGCGCTATGCCGAGGCCCTGGCCGGGCCGTCGGCCACCGAGGACCTCATCCGCGACCTGGAGAAGACCCTGGCCTCGGCGGAGGACCGCTATCACGCCGTGTGCGCCGAGCTGACGCTGGCGCGTCTGACCGCCGCCCCGGCTTTCGCGAAGGCCATCACGGAGTCGCTGCATTTTCTGGAACTGGACCAGGCCGTCTTCGAGGTGGCGGTGTACGTCGTGCCGGAGAGCGCCACGGGCACCGACCGAGTGTCCTTCCTCTTCTCCGCCACGGGGCGCGATCCGCAGGATGTGGCCAAGTGCGCCTCCGGCGGCGAACTGTCGCGCATCATGCTCAGCCTCAAGGAGATGATGGCCAAGTTCGTGGGAATGCCGACCCTGATCTTCGACGAGATCGACACCGGCGTGAGCGGCAGCGTGGCCGACAAGATGGGCCGCATGATCTGTGCCATGGGCCGTGACATGCAGGTGTTCTCCATCACGCACCTGCCTCAGGTGGCTGCCAAGGGCGACGCCCACTTCGTCGTGGAGAAAACCGTGCAGCCCGACGGCCGCACCGTCTCCACCATCCGCGAGGTGCAGGGCGAGGACCGCACGATGGAAATCGCGCGCCTCCTCTCCGGCGCCACTATCTCGGACGCCGCCATCGCCAACGCGAATTCTTTATTGTCGGAGCGTTAAACCTATCATTGGGTATCAGCTATTTACAAAATAACTCCGGGTCAAAACACCCGGAGTTATTTTGTATCTGATTAATAATCAGATAGGGCTATTTCTGTCGAGCGGCAATGGCGGCGGTGATGCCTTCGCGCATCTTCTTGCCGACGTTGGAGAACTGCTGCTTGGAGCCGTCCTTGAACTCGAAACCGAAACCGAAGAGGCCGAACTTCTTGCACGCGGCGATCTCGGAGATCTCGATACAGATCGGGTTGTAGCGGTTATGGTCCTCCTCATACTTCGGCAGCAGATACACCTTGGTAGCGGTAACGAGCAGTTCGCCGTTGTAGGACTCGATGCGAGTCTTGTTGATGGCCGGCTCGAAGGAGGCCTCGATGGGCTCCTCGATGTTTTCCTTGCGGAAGGTTTTCTCTAATTCTTGCATGGTGTGTCAGGGTTTATGGGTTAATAGTACTATCCGACTGCCGGCGCAATCCGGATGACCGAGATCTTGGCGTCCGGAGTGAGTTTGCCGTTCTTGAAGTATTTGAGATCCACGCCGAGCATGAAGGGATCGTCGTGGCCGGAGAAAATCCAGGCCTTGCCGTCGAAGTCGCTCACATAAGGATCGCGGGCGTCTTCGTCCCAGGAATAGTAATCCTTCAGGATCTCCATGGCCTCGGACGCGGGCATCCCGACATGAATCTTCTCGAACAGGCAGTAGTTCGGATAGAGCACGTCAATGGCGTCCACCGTCATCGGGCCGTATCCATAAGCGTAGATAATGATGCGCGGATCCGTCTCGCCATCCTTGACGTAGCCCCACGCGTGTTCATTGTCCGCATCCTGCTCAATCCAATTGGAGGAATATCCATGAATGTCGAAAGGAACGCGCTGCCCGAAAGTGATGTTGCCGACACCGTTGCCGTACACCAGCATCGGATTGTAGTTGCGGTCGCGGACGAACTTCGTCCCGTTCCAGTTGTAGCAGACCGGCGTGGCGCCGATGCCCTGAATCGTCACGATGAGGCGGTCCGGCTCTTCGATCCAGTCGAACTGGCGGTCGCGCATGGCCCAGTAGAGTTGGTTATAGTTATAGAGCAGCAGACCGTCGTCGGTGAGATCGGCGTCCGTGTAGGGAACGTCCAGCGGCAGGGAAGTCGCCGTGGCCTTCTTCTGCGAGACGGAGTACCAATAATACTTCGTCGCCAACAGCACGGAACCCTCTTCGGGGCGGAACTCACGTAGTTCCAGAAGGCCGAAAATACGGTCCGGATCGGCACCGGGATATACCGACAGGATGATCGACGGCATCGGTCCGTTCTCTTCCGTCAGGTCTTCCGCCACTTCCTGCATCCAACTCGGATCCAGGATTGTAGGATTCCAGAAGAGTTGATTCTCGACTTCCATCAGATAATCGCCAAAGTATTCTTCACCTTCCTCGTCATTGTCCATGAAGGCGGCGATATCCGCCAACTGCTGCTGATACTCCTGATGAAAGGCGGCGCGTTCGGCGCGGGTGTTGATGCCCGCGGGAAGATCGGCATCCGGAAGTGCTTCGAAGAAAGCCCAGACCTGCTCCGGAGGAGGGGTCTTCAGGGGAGAGGCGGCGCGCACAGGGGCGGCGGACACGGCGGACACCACCAGTGCCGCCAGCGTCAGAAGAAAGGTAAGTTTTTTCATGATCAAATGGGTCTATCTTACTGCTTGGTGGTCGTCAGGTCGGGGTTGTAGACAACCCGGCGGGCGGCCTGGTTGATGCGGGCGGGGTCATCGCGGAAGCGGAAGTCCGCCTGCAGACCTTTTTCGTTGTATTCAGGGAGTTTCTTGTACCACTGGCGCCCGTACTTGGAGCACATCGTGACGAAGTAGTGCGTGGTGTCGTAGCCCTGGAAGGAGAAGGAGCCGGGCTCGCCCTGGAAGAGCGCCCGGTAGGCCAGGATGAAGCGGCGTACGGCCGGGTCGTCGTAGTCGATGAAGTAGGACAGGGCCAGGTGGGCGTTGGCGTTGTGCAGGTCGGTCTGGGTGACTCCGTTCACGCGCATACGGGAAGTGCCGTAGAGGATGACGTCGTTGTTGCGCGCGCCCTCGATACTCAGGCTGCGGACCGCGGTGGTGATGAAGTTGTCCCGGTCGGAGGCCACGACCACGCGGGCCTTCTGGCCCTTCTTGAAGGGGATTTCGCGGGTGGACAGCACGCTCTGGTAGCGGATGTTGCGCTGCTGCAGCTGCTCGATCAGATAGGCGCTTTGCTCGCCCTGGACCATCGTGGCGGTGTCCCGCACGACATACACGGGATCGCCGATGGGAAGTTCGTCGCGGATCCAGCGGACGAGTTCGTCCACCTGGGCGCTCCAGCCGGACGGAGCCTGCACCACGGCGCCGTCGGCGGCCAGGCTGGCGGCCTTGGGCTCCAGCGGGGAGATCAGGACCTTGCCGTTGCACTGGCCGGCGGAACTCAGCAGCTCTTCGTAGGAGACGGGGCCGATGATCACGTCGCTCTCGTCGATGAGCGAGGTCGGGATGGCCGTCTTGCTGTCGGCGGAATCATAGACCTGCAGGTCGGCCTTCAGCCCGGCCGCGCCCAGGTCCCGCAGCGCCAGGAGGGCGCCGCTGTAGAAGTCCAGGAAATTGTCGCTGGGTTTCTGGGCCGAGGCCTGCAGCGGGAGTGCGAGCCCGATGCGGATGACGTCCGGGAAGTCCGGTATATACGCTCCGTCCAGCACGAGCGGCTCCGCCTGGAGCGTGTCGGCGACGGCCAGGGTGTCTGACGGTGTCGGCGTCGTCTGCGTCTGGGTGGTGTCCGGCCGGTATTGGCGCATGGAATCCACGACGGTGGTGTCGACCTGCTGCTTCTTCTTGCCGGGGAACAGGTACCACTGGGCGCAGGCGTTGAGCGACAGCGCGCAGGCGAGGAGTGCGAAGAGACTGACTTTCTTCATAAACTGCTTAATGTATGCTTTCGGCGAAAGCGGTCAAATCTTGTGCGAAGCGGCTCCAGGAGAGACGCTCCTTCTCGGCGCCCATGCCCTCGCAGAGGTGCACCTGCAGGTCGGGGTCGTCGAAATAGTTGTTGATTGCGGCGGCGATGCATTCGGGCGTCCCTTCCTTACAGACAATCCCCGTGCCGCGCGCGCCGACGGTCTCGCGGAGCCCGCCCACGTCCGTGACCACCATGGGCACGACGAAGTGGCAGGACACCGAGCTGATGCCGCTCTGGGTGGCGCTCCGGTAGGGGAGCACGGCCAGGTCCGCGGCGGAAAAATAGTTCTTCACCTCGGCGTCCCGGATGTAGTTCGGGAAGACGTGTACGTCCGCCGGAGCGCGGCCGCCGTCGATGAGTTTCTGATACTTGTCGAAGGAGCCGTAGGGCTCCCCGGCGATGACCAGCTGGTAGCGTTCGTCCAGCAGGTCGAAGGCCTTGAGGAGGATGTCCAACCCCTTGTATTCGCGGATGAGTCCGAAGAAGAGCAGGGTACGGCGTCCCTCGGGCAGACCGAGCCGGCGCTCCGCCTCCTCTCGCGGAATCTTGGTCCCGAAGTGGGTGTAGATGGGGTGGGGAAGGACGGTATTGGGGATGTCGGAACGGAGGGCCAGCAGGTCGTGCCGGACCTCTTCGCAGAGCGT
The DNA here is from genome assembly GCA_017960585.1 of Bacteroidales bacterium. Classification (GTDB taxonomy): domain Bacteria; phylum Bacteroidota; class Bacteroidia; order Bacteroidales; family UBA932; genus Cryptobacteroides. The sequence goes on along the minus strand of JAGCYX010000079.1, from coordinate 723 downwards.
CACGGCGCCGTCCAGGCTGCGCAGGAATCGCCTGGTGAGCGGTGCGTCGAACCAGTGCCGCTCGTGCGGGACGACATTGTCCAGGATGCCGATGACTTTGCAGCCGGGCGCCATCCTGCGGGCCACGGCGCCCAGCGACGGGGCGAACCAGGACATCCAGTAGCGGACCAGCAGCAGGTCGGGCCCCCAGGTGCGGATGGCCCGGGCCGTGCGGCCCCAGGACAAAGGATCAGCCGTATCCAGCAAGGCTTCCGCCTCGATGGGTACGGCTTCATCTTCAGGGGTGACGTACTGGGTCTTGCCCGGAAACAGGAAATCAGGATACTGCCTGCTGAAATTGTATGCGCGGACGTCGTGTGCTTTGCCCAGCTCCTCGAAAAGGTTGGCGTTGAACTGGGCGATCCCTCCGCGGTAAGGGTAGAAGCAGGACAGTATGGCGATTTTCAATCCTTACTCCGTTTTGCCCTTCTCCTTGACGTAGGCGGCGTTCAGGCCTTCGATCAGGGCGTCGGTGATGTCGAGGGCGGCGTCGCCGGTCACGACCGGCATCGGGAGGATATCACCCTGGGAGGCGAGGATCATCGCATAACCCATGGTCTCGTTGTACTCCTTCACGAAGGTGTCAATGGCGTCGGAAATCTGGTTCAGCATCACCTGCTGCTCTTCCATGATCTCCTGCTGCTTCTGGGCGGCGTAGTTGTTGAAACTGGCCTCCTGCTCCTG
>JAGCYX010000078.1 GCA_017960585.1 Bacteroidales bacterium | reverse complement strand
GACCATCTGCTCCCCGCAGGGCGCCGAGATCACCCTTGCCGACGGCAGCAAGGCGCTGAATTTCTGCGCCAACAACTACCTGGGCCTGTCGGACAACCCGCGCCTGATCGCCGCCGCCAAGAAGGCGATGGACGAGCGCGGCTTCGGCATGTCCTCCGTCCGCTTCATCTGCGGCTGCCAGGACCTGCACCGCGAGCTGGAGAAGGCGATTTCTGCCTATTTCCATACGGACGATACCATTCTATATGCGGCCTGCTTCGACGCCAATGGCGGCGTGTTCGAGCCGCTCCTGACCGCCGAGGACGCCATCATCTCCGATGCGCTCAACCACGCCTCCATCATTGACGGCGTGCGCCTCTGCAAGGCCGTCCGCTACCGCTATGCCAACGCTGACATGGCCGAACTGGAGAAATGCCTCCAGGAGGCCCAGGCGCAGCGTTTCCGCATCATCGTGACCGACGGCGTGTTCTCGATGGACGGCAATGTGGCCCCGATGGACAGGATCTGCGAACTCGCGGAGAAATACGACGCCCTGGTAATGGTGGACGAGAGCCACAGCGCCGGCGTCGTGGGCAAGCGCGGCCGCGGCGTGGCCGAGCTCTACAACCTCTACGGCCGCATCGACATCCACACCGGCACGCTGGGCAAGAGCTTCGGCGGCGCCGTGGGCGGTTTCACCACCGGCCGGCAGGAAATCATCGACATGCTGCGCCAGCGCAGCCGTCCGTACCTCTTCTCCAATTCGCTGCCGCCGATGATCTGTGCCGCGGGCATCGAGCTGTTCAAGATGCTGGACGAGAGCGACGAACTGCACGACCGTCAGCAGGAGAACGTCGCCTATTTCCGCGACAAGATGATCGCGGCCGGATTCGACATCAAGCCCACGCAAAGCGCCATCTGCGCCGTGATGCTGTACGATGCGCCGCTGAGTCAGCGCTTCGCCGCCGCCATGGCCAAGGAAGGCATCTTCGTGACCGGGTTCTACTATCCGGTGGTCCCGAAAGGCCAGGCCCGCATCCGCGTGCAGCTTTCCGCCGCGCACACCCGCGAGCAACTGGACAAGGCCATCGCCGCCTTCATCAAGGTCGGCAAGGAACTTGGGGTGCTGTGATCCCCACCGTCGAATACCTGGAAGAGCGCTTCGGCACGTTCAACGAACTGTGCTTCGACGGCGCTCTTCCACGTATTCCGATCAAACTGAGCAACGCCCGTTCCTTCGTCGGGCGCCTGCAGTACCGGCCCGTGCGCGACTGGCGGGGCAGGGTGGTGCGCAAGGAGGACTTCCTCCTGCGCATCAGCACCCGGTTCGACCTCCCGGAGGACGAAATCGAAGACACTCTCATCCATGAGATGATCCATTACTGGATCGCGCTCGAAGGCCTGAAAGACAGTTCCACGCACGGCAAGCTCTTCCGCGCCAAGATGAAGGAAATCAACGCGCAGCACGGCCGGCATCTGACCATCTCCCACCGCTCCTCACCTGAGGAGCTGGACCGCGACACCCGCGTCTCCCAGCATTATTTCTGCGTCTCGCAGCTCTCCGACGGACGCACCGCCATCACCGTCGTCGCCAGCACCTGCGTGTCCCGGATCCGCCGCGCCTTCCGCTGGTCCTCCACCATCCGCAGCCAGTCCTGGTACAGCAGCACCGACCCCTGGTTCAACCGCTTCCCGCGCTGCCGCACCCCCAAACTCTTCCCGGTGGATGCAGAAACGCTCCGGCCCCATCTGGAAGGCGCCGAAGCGTTGAAATAGCCGATAATTATCTGATTCAGTGGACGATCCTGTCGCCCGGCGTGAGCTGTGTCCGGGGGATCGGAGCTGTGTTGAATGTGGAAGGGGAGAAGCGCATCGACAGGTTCTTCTGGTACGTATCCCAATCCACCATCACCTGCTTGTAGGTGCCGGTGGCAAAGTCGTATTCCGAACGGATGCACTGCGGGATGTGGTCCGGCGAATAGGGGTTGTCAAACGGCGCCATTCCCGGTGTTTTGGCCGAGATGAACGGGAACGAGGGATTCATCATCGGCACGTATCCCTCCTGGAATCCGTAGGGATTGGACAGGAAGAGTCTCAGCACGAAGAACAGCATCCGGTGTTCCTTAACGAAACTGGGCGTCCTGTACCAGATAAGATTCTGGTCCACGGAAGCCATCACGCCGGAATAGGTCCGCGCCGCAACCCGGGCGGCGCGCTGCTCCTTCGTCTCAAAAGGATTCAGCGGCGCGTCCAGCAGCGAGGGCATCCGCAGCCCCGGCGCGAGGGAATAACCCGCCCACGGCGGCGTGAGCTGCGGCTTGCGCTGCAGCGAATCCGCCCGCACCACCGGTCCGTCGATCGGGGTCGTGGATACATCCTGGGCTTCCAGAGAAAGCGTGCCGGCGGCCAGCAACAAGAAAAAAACAAGGAGTCGCCTCATAACGACCCCTTGAATTTTCAAAGACTGTGCCGCTGGCCGAACGATCAGGCCTGCTTGGCTTTCTTCTGCGGATCCTTGAAGAAGATGGCGAAGAGGATGCCGACGACGAAGGCGTAGCCCGCGAAGATGAACCAGGCGGTGCTCCAGGACGGCTCGGCGGCGTTGTACACGAAGTGATTCACCACGCGGCCGGCGGCCCAGGTGCCGATGGAGGCGCCGAGACCGTTGGTCATCAGCATGAAGAGACCCTGTGCCGAGGAACGGATGTCCTTGTCGGTATTCTCGTTGACGAAGAGCGAGCCGGAGATGTTGAAGAAGTCGAACGCCACGCCGTACACGATGCAGCTCAGAACGAACATCCACACGCCGCCGCCCGGGTTGCCGGCTCCGAAGAAGCCGAAGCGGAACACCCACGCGAACATCGCGATGAGCATCACCTTCTTGATGCCGAACTTCTTCATCGCGAACGGGATCAGCAGGATGCAGAGGGTCTCGGAGAGCTGGCTCAGGGAGATCAGCGCATTGGCGTTATTGGCGCCCCAGGCATTCGCGAAGAGGGGATTCTCCTTGAAGGAAGTGATGAAGGTGTTGGCGTAGCCGTTCGTGACCTGCAGGGAAGCGCCGAGCAGCATCGAGAAGATGAAGAACACGGCGAACTGGCGCTCCTTGAAGAGCTTGAACGCGTTCAGGCCGGTGGCCTCTGCGAAGGACTGCGTGCCCTCGGACTTGGGCTTGCACGGGCAGTTCGGCAGGGTCAGCGCATAGGCGCAGAGCACCAGCGAGAGAATGCCGGACACGAAGAACTGGTTGAAGGTGTGCTGGTACTGCACGCCGTCGGCACCCTTCATGAAGTTCACGAAGAGCATCGTGAGGATGAAACCGACGGTGCCGAACACGCGGATGGGCGGGAAGGCCTTGACCGGGTCCTTTCCGGCTTTCTCCAGGGCATTGTAGGCCACGGAGTTGGAGATGGCGATGGTCGGCATATAGAAAGCGATGCTCAGCGTATAGAGCGCATAGAACGGGCCGAACTGGATGTCCGCGCCGGACTGCATGGCATACCAGCCGGCACCCAGCATGGCGAGACCGGCGACGCCCTGGCAGAGGGAGAGCACCTTCTGCGCCGGAATCCATTTGTCGGCGATGATGCCCATGAGGGCGGGCATGAAGATGGAAACGAAGCCCTGGGTGGCGAAGAAAAGCCAGATCTGCGGGCCGAAGCCGCTCTTGGCAAGGAAGCTGCCCATCGAGGTGAGGTAGGCGCCCCAGGCCGCGAATTCCAGGAAATTCATGATGATCAGCCGGAGGCTGACGTTCGATTTGTTCATAAGGCCGGTTCGTTAAAAGTTGCGAACACAAAAATACGAGTTTTTCGCGGGATTTTCACTATCTTTGAAAGATGAAATTTACGAAGACAGCGGCCGATCCGCATTCCGCAGCCCGTGCGGGCGTCATCGAAACGGACCATGGCCAAATCCATACTCCCATCTTCATGCCCGTCGGCACCGTCGGTTCCGTCAAGGGCGTCTATCACCGCGACCTGCGGGACGATATCGGCGCCGAAATCATCCTGGGCAACACCTACCACCTCTACCTGCGCCCCGGCCTGGACACGCTCCGCGCGGCCGGCGGCCTGCACAAGTTCGAGGCGTGGGACCGCCCCATCCTGACGGACAGCGGGGGATTCCAGGTGTTCTCCCTGAGCCCCATCCGCAAACTGACCCCCGAGGGCTGCACCTTCCAAAGCCACATCGACGGCTCGCGGCACTGCTTCACCCCCGAGAACAACGTGGACACGCAGCGCATCATCGGCGCCGACATCATGATGGCGCTGGACGAGTGCTGCCCCGGCGACGCCGACCACGCCTACGCCCGCAAAAGCCTGAACCTGACGAAGGGCTGGCTGGAGCGCTTCGCGAAGCGTTTCCGGGAGACGGAACCGCTCTACGGTTACTCCCAGACCTTCTTCCCGATCATCCAGGGCTGCGTCTATCCCGACCTGCGCCGCGAGGCGGTGGACCACGCCGTCCAGCTGGAAGCCGAAGGATACGCCATCGGCGGCCTGGCGGTGGGGGAGCCCACGGAGAAGATGTACGAGATGCTGGAGCTCGTCTGCCCGCTGCTGCCGGACGACCGGCCGCGCTACCTGATGGGCGTCGGCACGCCGGCGAACCTGCTCGAAGGCATCGCGCGCGGCGTGGATATGTTCGACTGCGTCATGCCCACGCGCAACGGGCGCAACGGCATGCTCTTCACCTGGGACGGCATCATCAACATGCGCAACGCCAAGTGGGCGCAGGACTTCTCCGAGCTGGACCCGAAGGGCGCCTCCTTCGTGGACCACACCTACACCCGGGCGTACCTGCACCACCTGTTCGTGGCGGGGGAAATGTTCGCCGCCATGCTTGCCAGCGAGCACAACCTGGCGTTCTACCTCGACCTCGTGCGCACGGCGCGCAAACACATCGAGGAGGGCGACTTCGCCGCCTGGAAGGAATCCACGCTGGAACGCATCACAAGGAGGATCTGACGCCATGCTGGGACTCAGGAAGATAGACTGGTACATCGCGAAGAAGTTCATCACGACCTTCTTCCTGTCCCTGCTGCTCATCATCATCATCGTCATCATCTTCGACGTGGCGGAGAAGATCGACTACTTCGTCAAGAACGATGCGCCGCTGAAGGCCATCATCTTCGACTACTATTTCAATTACATTCCCTATCTGGTCAATATGTTCGCCTCGCTGTTCGTCTTCATCACGGTGATCTTCTTCACCTCACGCATGGCGGCGAACTCCGAGATCGTGGCCATCCTTTCCTGCGGCGTCAGTTTCCACCGCATGATCGTGCCGTACCTGGCGTCCGCGGCGCTCATCGCGCTGCTCTCGCTCGGCCTCAATCTCTACGTCATCCCGCACTCGAACGCCACCCGCGTGGACTTCGAGGCGCAATATATCAAGCGTCACAACACCTACAACCTCCGCGACATCCATTACCAGATCTCGCCGGGGCAGTTCGTCTACATCGAATCTTTCAGCCGCTGGAACAACACGGCCTACAAGTTCACCATCGAGGACATGGACGGCCACCGGCTGACCCGCAAGGTCAGCGCCGAGACCGCCGTCTGGGACAGCACCATGGAGGGCTGGCACCTGCGCCAGGTCTTCATCCGCGACTACAGCAGCGGCCTCTCCGACAAGGTCTCCTTCAAGGAGCAGCAGGACACCGTGATCGCGCTGAATATCAAGGATCTGTTCAACAACGAGAAGACCGTGGAGACCCTGGATATCCACGCCTTGAACGAGCTGATCGCCACCCAGAAGATGCGCGGCGACGCCAACGTCATGTACGCCGCCATCGAGCGCCAGCGCCGCCTGACGATGCCGTTCTCCGCCTTGATCCTGACCATCATCGGCGTATCGCTCTCCGCGCGGAAGCGGCGCGGCGGCATCGGCTGGAACATCGGTATCGGCATCGCGCTGGCCTTCTCCTACATCTTCTTCCTGCGCGTCAGCGAGATGTTCGTCTATACGGACACGCTGCCGCCCGGCATCGCCCTGTGGCTGCCGAACGTGTTATATGCCGTCATAGCTTATTTCCTGTATAAAAGGGCTTGTAAATAAAGATCCCCGATCAGGTCGGGGATGACGAATATTAAAACCAGAATGACTAAATCGATATGAAAGTCAAGGTAATTAATAAGAGTTCGAATCCGCTGCCGGCGTATGCGACGGAGTTCGCCGCCGGACTGGACGTCCGGGCCGACAACGCCGAACCCATCGAATTGAAACCCCTCGGCCGGGCCATGGTCCCGACGGGGCTGTACCTCGAAATTCCCGCCGGGTACGAGGTCCAGGTGCGCCCGCGCAGCGGCCTGGCCGCCAAGAAGGGCATCACTGTGCTGAACGCACCCGGAACCATCGACGCGGACTACCGCGGCGAGGTCTGCGTGATCCTGGTCAACCTGAGTTCGGAACCCTTCGTCATCGAACGCGGGGAGCGCATCGCCCAGCTGGTCCTGGCGCGGCACGAAGTCATCGAATGGGAACAGACCGACGAACTGGCGGAGTCCGGACGCGGAGCGGGCGGCTTCGGCAGCACCGGCACGAAATAAACGGATTATGAAAGAATTGTACGCCAAATACTGCGCCTGCGGCTATCGGGTCACCACCGACAGCCGGGCCATCCGCGGCGGAGAGATCTTCTTCGCCCTGCGGGGAGAGAATTTCGACGGCAACGACTACGCCCTCAAGGCGCTGCAGGCCGGTGCTGCCTGGGCGGTCATCAACGATGACGCCGAGATCGGCGACGCCGGCACGTTGGTCAACCGCTTCATCCGCGTACCCGATCCGCTCACCACGCTGCGCGATCTCGCCATCTGGCACCGGACGCACGTGCGTGGCGGAAAACTGCCGGTGCTCGGCCTGACCGGCACCAACGGCAAGACCACCACCAAGAACCTCATCGCCGCCGTGCTGGCGAAGAAATACCGTGTCACGGCCACGCAGGGCAATCTCAACAACGACATCGGCGTGCCTCTCTCGCTGCTGTCCATCACCCCGGGCACGGAAATCGCCGTCATCGAGATGGGGGCCAACCATCCCGACGACATCGCCAAGCTCGTCCAGGTCAGCCGGCCGGACTACGGCTTGATTACCAACGTCGGCCGCGCCCACCTGCTGGGATTCGGCTCGTTCGAGGGCGTCAAGGCCGCCAAGGGCGAGCTGTACAAGTGGCTCGGCAGCCACCCCGGTTCGCTCATCTTCCTGAACGAAGACGATGCCGACCTGCGGGAAATGGCCGCCAAGCAGCCCTGCCATACCTTCGGCTACGGCATCGCTTATCAGAACGCCGTCATCCTGCCTGTCACGCCGCAGGAGCCCTTCCTGCGCCTCCGTCTCGGGGACAACCTGGTGAACACGCAGCTGGTCGGCGCCTACAATGCCACCAACGTGCTCGCCGCCCTGGCGGTGGGTGAGTATTTCGGCGTGGACCGGAAGGACGCCATCGACGCCATCGAAGCGTTCGTTCCCGACAACAACCGCTCGCAGATGGTCCGGACGGCCACCAATACCCTCATCGTGGACGCCTACAACGCCAATCCTTCGTCGATGCGCGCCGCGCTGGAGAATTTCAGCCAGGTGGTGTCGCAGCGCAAGCTCGCCCTGCTGGGTGACATGCGCGAACTGGGGGCGGAGTCGCAGGCGGAACACGAAAAAGTGGTACGGCAGTTGCGCGGCGAGGGACTGGCCGCCTGCCTGGTCGGAGAAGAGTTCCACAAGGCGCTGGCCGCCCTGCCACCGGGCAGCGAACAATGGTTCCCGAGCGCCGACGCCCTTGCAGAGCACCTGAAGGCACACCCCGTCTCCGATACTGTCCTCCTCATCAAAGGGTCCCACAGTATCTCCATGGAGAAAGTCGTCCCGACCCTCTGACGTCATTCCCGGCTTGACCGGGAATCTCTTACATCCGATATCGATATTGCAGCCGGACCTCCGTCCGGCTTTCTTTTGCGGTGAGGTTCCAGGGATATTGGACCGTCTCGAGGCGGAGCCAGAGGCTGTGGTGCCGGGAGAGGTGCCATGCACCATATAGCGAGGCGTTCCAGCCGCGCCCGTAGCGGGCCGGGACGGTGAAGGAGCCGGGCGCGTCGCGTTCGTACACATAGATCCTGTCATCCCAGACATCCACCTTGAAGATGCCGCCCCGCAGGTACAGGGCCGCCTTCTCCGTCTTCCAGCCACCCTCCGCATACCAGTTCCACGCGAAGTCCCGGCAATGGACGGCGTCATAGCGCGCAGAAACGAGCCAGGGACCGCGCTCCAGCGCAAGCGTACCGCGCAGTTCCAGACGCCAGGGCGCCCCGTCGGAAGGCCGCAGACGACCCAGCATACGCAGTTCCGGCTGGATCCTGACGCCCCAGCGCTCAAAGTCCGGGTGCCAGCGCAGCAGGGCCTTGTACTGCGCCGCGCCCGTGTCGGTCCGCCAGCCGGCATCCGCCGTCACGGCAAAGGAAGGCCCCTCGTACCCCGCAGCGGCGCCGCTGTAGCGCTTGTCCGCATGTCCGTACCAGCGCCCGACCAGGCCGATGCGATGCCCGTACGCGGGCAGGTAATAGGCGCCCGCCAGGGCGGAAACTTCACCATTGTAACGGACGGCCGCCTCGCCCCAGAGGCTCCAGTCCGGCCGCGCCGTTCGCGCTTCCAGCGAGACCCCCTCCAGCGTCGCCGTCAGCCCGGCCGTCGCCGAGCGCCAGGTGCGCGTGAGGTTCAGCATCGCCCGGTTTCCGGTCCAGGAATAGCCCGCGGAGAGCGCCCAGCGCCCGAAATGCCAGTCCGTCGCCACACCGAACAGTAAAGCGTCGTGGGCCCCGGAAGGGGAGAAGCCCGTCCCGTTCTTCCGGAAGGCGCCCAGCGAGCCGAAGCCGCTCAGCTGGAAGCCGCTCCACTGCAGCAGCCCCTGCCCGAAGCGCGCGTTGAAATGCCCCACGATCAGCTGTCCCAGCGCCCGGCGGCCGTAATACGCCGCACTGACCGTCGGCAGACCGAAAGCAGGCTCCGACAACGTATTGCGCTCGGACAGGTAGAAGGCGGCGCGTTCGCCCAGGGCCGCCTCGTATTTCACGCCGCCGGCGGCCTGTCCGTCCATCCGCAGGGCGCCCCGCAGCGTCAGCGTCTGCCGGAAGCGCAGGTCCTCCCGTTTCCCGGGCACGGCGTCCTGCACACCCAGGACCGCGAATTCCCGCAGCGCTTCCACGAAGGCTGCGGAGAATCCGTCCACGAGCGCCAGTTCGGTCCAGGACAGGATGTCGCCCGTCCGGGCACGGTAGTCCAGCAGGGAAGCGACCTGATACGGGGTCAGGAGGCCGGTGGCCAGCAGCCGGCTGCGACCGGCCGCGTTCAAGTCGACGGGATGCGCCGCCAGGGACTGGTAGCGTTGCATTTCGTCTTCGGAGAGTTCTTCGACGCAGGAGGCGCCGGTGAGTGTCAGCAGGGCTTGCTGGAAGCCCCCGGGCCCGGACAGGGCCAGCAATAGCAAAAGAGTTTTCATCGTTCTTCACAGTTTCTTTCCAAAGTTAGAAATAAAATTCGTAAATTCGGGCAATCAAAGTCACATTGCCTTATGAAGGACGAAACCATCCAGATTCTCGACAAGAGATTTAAACCCTATATCCGCCACGAGCGCATCATGGACGCCGTCGACACCGTGGCCCGGGAGATCAATTCCGACTTCCACGGCTGCACGGACGTTCCGGTCGTCCTCTGCGTGCTCAACGGCTCCATTCCCTTCACGGGCGAACTCCTGCAGCGCATCGACTTCCCCTGCCAGCTGATTTCGATCAAGCTGTCCTCGTACCAGGGCACCAAGTCCACGGGCACCGTCCTGAACGTGATGGGTCTGACTTCCAGCGTGCGCGGCCGGCGCGTGATCATCTGCGAGGACATCGTGGACACCGGCAACACCATCGTCGCCCTGAAAGAGATGCTCCTGGACAAGGAAGGCGCCGCCGAAGTGCGCATCGCCACGCTGCTCCTCAAGCCGGAGGTGTACGACAAGCCGGTCAAGCTGGACTACGTGGGCATGGAGATTCCCAACGCCTTCATCGTCGGCTTCGGACTCGACTACAACGAGCTGGGCCGCAATATCAGAGACATTTACGTAATTGAAGATCAACCTATGAAGTATTACATCCTCTTCGGCCCTCCGGGTGCCGGCAAGGGCACCCACGCCGGTGCCATCGCCCAGAAGTACAACCTCAAGCACATCTCCACCGGAGAGCTCCTCCGCGCCGAGATTGCCGCCGGCACCGAGCTTGGCAAGCAGGCCAAGACGCTCATCGACGCCGGTTCGCTTGTCCCGGACTCCGTGGTGGAGGGGATGATCGAATCCGCCTTCGACACCATCAAGGGCGTGGACGGCTTCCTGCTGGACGGCTTCCCGCGCAACCTCGCGCAGGCGCAGGACCTCGACAAGATCCTGGAGAAGCGCGGTGAGAGCGTGACCGCCGTGGTCGGCCTGATGATCGACGACGACATGATCTTCCAGCGCATCCGCGGCCGCGCCATCATCGAGGGCCGCGCCGACGACGCTTCCGACGAGACCATCGCCAACCGCATCAAGACCTACCACAGCCAGACCGAACCCCTGATCGACTACTACAAGAAGGTGGGCAAGTACTGGGAGGTCGACGTGGACGGCGGCACCATCGAGGAGAACCGCGCCCGCGTCCTCGCCAAGATGGAGACCATTGCCTGATGGCCGACAATTACCTGGAGAAACGTTACGAGGAGGTGTTCGGCAAGGACGCCGGGCGCAAACGCGCCCCGCAGCGTCCGTCGCTGGACACCCTCCTGCTGCACAACCGCAGCTACCGCGGCTTTGACAAGGAATATGTCGTGCACCGGCGCCAGCTGGACGCGATGATCGCCGTCAACACCAAGGTCGCATCCAGCGTCAACCTGCAGCGTCTGCGCTTCCGGCCCGTCGTCAAGGGGCCGGAAGCGGACGCCGTGAACAAATACATCCGGATGGGCAGGGGACTGCCCCACCTGCAACTGCCTTTCCCGGGCCGCGAGCCGGAGGCTTTCATTATCGTATGCTCCACCGTCGCGGAGAATCCCGGCATCGACATCGACCTGGGCATCTCCGTGCAGAGCATGCTGCTGAAGGCCGTGGAGATGGGCCTGGGCGGCCTGATCATCCGCAATTTCGACCGGGAGCCCGTCCGCGAGGCGCTTGCGCTGCCGTATGAGCCCATCTGCGTGATCGCCTTCGGCAAGCCCGCCGAGCAGATCGAACTGGTACCCGTCCACGAAGGCGACAACCTGGCCTACTACCGCCGCGACGGCGTCCACTACGTCCCCAAGCTCAGCGCGGAGGACCTTACCCTGTAACTTATGCGGAAGCGGTACATACTGCTGCTCGCCGTCTGCCTGCTGGCAGGAGGCGTCGCCGTTTCCGCACAGACCGCGGCCCGGGAGCACCTGAGCGTCTCGGCCGGCGGGCGTTTCAGCCATATCCTGGACGGGCACGATATCTACAAGAACCTGCTCGGCACGTACAACTACGGCAGCGCCAACGTCTCGCTCAGCTTCTACACCCGTCCCGAAGACGGCGGCTGGTACGAATGGGCGTACAATTATCCCGACTGCGGAATCAGCCTTTCCTATGCCCGGACCGGGGCGATGCAGTTCAAGAATGCATCCCGCTTCGGAGACATCGTCAACCTCTACGGCTGGCTGGAAATCCCGCTGGTCCGCACCCCGCACTTCCGGCTCGGTCCGCTCCTGGAAGTGGGCGTGGCGTTCACCGGACACCCGTATGACTACAACCGTAACCCCTATAACCTGTACATCGGCTCGAAGGTCTTCACCCTCGTCGGAACGGGCCTGCTGGCCGAGTGGCTCTTTGCGCCGCGGTGGGCGTTGCAGGCGGGGGTCTATGCCACCCATCACTCCAACGGGATGCTCCGTTCCCCGAACCTCGGCTACAACGAGCTGGCCGTCGGGGTGGGGGTACGACACTACCTGGCGCCGAAATCCGTCGCCCCGAAGCCGGCAAGCGCCCCGGAGCGGCCGGAATACGGCAAGGGGCTGCACTGGAGCGTATTTGCCGCCGCCGGCGTGCACAGCTGTCCGGTCGAACTGGACGCCATCCACGCCTCGAACGATCCGGACCGGCTGGCGCCCGCGCGCTTCCGGGGAGTCGTCGGAGCCGAGCTGGACTGGCGTTATTCGCCGGTGTTCGCCACCGGAATCGGCCTGGAGGCGGACTACGCCGTCAACGACTACCGGGGCGCGGACATCCTGCTCACCGGCAAAGAGGACCCGAAGGGCTATTCCCCGCTGCGCGCGGGAATTTACCTGATGCAGGAGTTCCACTACCGGCAGTTCTCCGCCCACATCGTCGCCGGCATCTACCTGTTCAAGCGAAGCGGCCTGACGGAGGATGTCGGCAGGGCCTTCGAGAAGGTGGGTGCACGCTATCAATTCCGCCGCGCAGGCGGCCTGTTTGCCGGCCTGGACCTGCGTGCGCACCAGTTCGACCGTTCCTACTCGCTGGAATGGTCGCTCGGATACCGTTTTTAGAATCAACCCATAACCGTCAGTATCATGCATATCCGCTCATATTTAGCCGTCACGCTGCTGGGAGCCGTCCTGGCCGCCTGCAGCCCCGCCAATCCGGTCCTTGACATCGACGGAGGCCGGATCCAGGGGGTCGAATCCTCCGTCAAGGGAGTCTATGTCTATAAGGGAATTCCGTTCGCGGCACCGCCCGTCGGCGACCTGCGCTGGCAGGAGCCGCAGCCCGTCGTGCCCTGGGAGGGCGTGAAAGTCGCCGACACCTTCGGCCCCGGCGCCGTGCAGGCGCCGCACGATTCCTCCAATCCCTGGACCAGCGAATTCTACTGGAACGACCCGGAATTCAGCGAGGACTGCCTGTACCTCAACGTCTGGACCCCGGCTCCGGGCAAGACGGACAAAAAGCTGCCCGTGGCGATGTGGATCCACGGCGGCGCCTACACCGGCGGATGGGGCTACGAGCCCGAATTCGACGGAAAGGTCTGGGCGGAAAAAGGCGTGGTGCTCGTCACCGTCAACTACCGCCTCGGCATCTTCGGCTTCCTGGTGCACCCCTTCCTGACGGAGGAGAGCCCGCACCACGTTTCCGGCAACTACGGCATCCTGGACCAGATTGCGGCCCTGAAGTGGATCCACAAGAACATCGCGGCCTTCGGCGGCGATCCGGACAACATCACCATTCTCGGCCAGAGCGCCGGCGCCGGCAGCGTGAAGACGCTCGTCAGCTCGCCGCTCACCGGGGGACTCATCAAGAAGGCCATCATCCAGAGCGGGGGAGGCGTGAACACGCTGCCCGCCGCCGTTCCCGCCCCCGCGCAGCCGGCCGTCTCGCAGCTGACCGTCATCGGGGACGCCTGCAAGGCCGTTTTCGACTGGGCGGGCTACGACAGCCTGGAGAAGATGCGGGCCGCCTCCACCGAGGAGATTTTCGGCCTGGCAGACCGCTACGCCGCAGAGACGGGTGTCCGCTTCCGGATATCTCCGCTCGTTGACGGCTATGTGTCCACGGAGAGCTTCGACGCCGCGGCGACGCAGGGCCGCATCAAGGACATTCCCTATATGATCGGCTACACCCGCGACGATATGGGCAATCCAGAGGCGGGCATCCGCCGTTTCTGCGAACTCCGGAACGAAGCCGGCAAACCCGTCTTCGCCTACCAGTTCGCCCACGCCCTCCCGGACGACGAGGCGGGCTCGCACGACATGAAGGGCGCCTTCCATTCCTCGGAGCTCTGGTATATGTTCAAGTCGCTCGACCGCGGCGACCGCCCCTTCACGCAAGCCGACTGGGGCCTGGCGGAGCACGTCGTCAGTTGCTGGACCAACTTCGCGAAGACGGGCGAGCCCGGCCTGGGCTGGAAGGCCTACACGCCTGATTCTCCTGACTTTATGGTCTTCGACCTGAGCGAAGACGGGACGGAAGACGCTTCCGCCATGGGCACACCCCTCGCACGCAACAACTAATTTTTGTATCTTTGCGGCCGAAATGGCAGAGAGCAACTTCATAGACTACGTCAAGATCTACTGCGCCTCCGGTCACGGGGGAGCGGGGAGTGCGCACTTGCACCGCGCCAAGTACGTGCCCAAGGGCGGACCGGACGGCGGCGACGGCGGGCGCGGCGGACATATCATCCTGCGGGCGAACCCGCAGTTCTGGACCCTGATCCATCTCAAATACCGCAAGCACATCCACGCCGAGGACGGCGAGAAGGGCGGCAGCGACCTGCGTACCGGCAAAAACGGCGCCGACATCATCCTGGACGTCCCCATCGGCACCGTGGCGAAGAACGCCGACACGGACGAAGTCCTCTTCGAGATGATGGAGGCGGGGGAGGAACGCATCCTCTGCCGGGGAGGCAAGGGCGGCCTGGGCAACAACAATTTCAAGACGGCCACCCTGCAGACGCCCCGTTTCGCCCAGCCGGGCGAGGAAGGGGAGGAAGGCGTTTTCATCCTGGAGCTCAAACTGCTCGCCGACGTGGGCCTGGTCGGTTTCCCGAATGCGGGCAAGTCCACGCTCCTTGCCACCATCACGGCCGCCAAGCCGAAGATCGCCTCCTACGCCTTCACGACGCTGGAGCCGAACCTGGGCATCGTGCGCTACTACGACGACAAGTCCTTCGTGATGGCGGACATCCCGGGCATCATCGAGGGCGCCCACGAGGGCAAGGGCATCGGTATACGATTCCTGCGCCATATCGAGCGCAACTCCGTGTTGCTCTTCATGGTGAGCGTGGAGGAGGAAGACATCGCCGCGGCCTACAAGACCCTGCTCGCCGAGCTCAAGCAGTACAACCCCGAACTGCTGACCAAGCAGCGCGTGCTGGCCATCACGAAGTGCGACCTGATCGACGCCGACCTGGAGAAAATGATACGGCCGCACCTGCCTCGCAAAGTCCCGTGCGTGTTCATCTCCTCCAGCACCGGACAGGGGCTGCAGGAACTCAAGGATATGCTCTGGAAGGCCCTGCAGGCCTAAGATAGCCCTTTCAAGACATGAATCCGCTCCCCGGTGATCTCCAGGGAGAGCGGCAGCTGTCCCTCGACCTCGCCGTCGAATTCGACGATGTCGGCGGAGGCCTCATTCAGCGGTGCCACCTGCAGATGGCGGCAACGTCCGCTGATGACCAGTTCCGACTCGTTCACCGTGCCGGCGAACAGGCGAGGAACTTCTTTGACAATCTGTAACAGTTTGACCTTGGGGACGATCATGTAGTCCAGCAGGCCGTCGTCGTTGGACGCCAGCGGAACCTGCCGCATGCCGCCGCCCGACCAGGGACCGTTGCCCACCGCCATCGAATAGGCCTCGCCGCTGAAGATGTCGGCGCCGTCCGCCACCACGGAAATGCGGATCGATTTGAGATGAATGACCGTATAGCGCAACGCATCCAGATAGATCATCTTGCTGCGCATGCCGCGCTCTTTCTGGCGGTTAACCCGCTGACAGACGTGCGAATCGAAGCCGAGTCCGCTGCCGTTCGCCATGTAGGACACCTTTCCCCCGCGGCTGGTCGCCCGGACGATGTCCATCCATCCGAAAGCCTCCTGGCTGATGAGCTTGATCACGGACTCCACGTCGTCTGGCAGGCGGCAGGACTTGATCCAGTCATTGCCGGAGCCGATGGGTACCACGGTCATATAGAAATCCTCCAGGGGTGTCCCGGTCTCGACACACCATTCGCAGATGCCGCCCAGCACCTCGTGCAGGGAGCCGTCTCCACCCACAGCGGCTATGCGCCGATATCCGGCTGCAGCAGCCTCGCGGGCCATTTCGACGGCATGTTTCTTGTGGTCGGTCAGGGCCGTGACGAAGGGGACTCCTCTCCGCTCCAGCAGGCGTTCGGCCGGAACCCACTCGGACATCGTCTTCCCGGAACCGGCCCGGGGATTGACGATGAAATACCACGCGGTTTTTGTTTCAGACATACCACGAAAATAGGAATAATTTGTTAAATTTGCAATCTTAGGAATATTGAGGATTATGGGAAAAGTCATTGCTATTGCCAATCAAAAAGGAGGCGTCGGAAAAACCACCACCGCCATCAACCTGGCGGCTTCCCTCTCCGTTCTGGAGAAGAAGGTGCTGATCATCGACGCGGACCCGCAGGCCAACACGACCTCCGGTCTCAACTTTGCGCCTGACAATGACCAGCAGCGCACCCTGTATGAAGTCATGATCGGCAAGATCGACATCGCCGACGTGCTGATCCAGACCGAGATAGCCGACCTGCACATGATCCCTTCCCACATCAACCTCGTAGGCCTGGAACTTGAGATGGTGGACGCGGACAACCGCGAAATGCTTCTGAAGAACGCCCTGGCGCCCATCCGCGACAATTACGACTACATCATCATCGACTGCTCGCCTTCGCTGGGCCTGATCACCGTGAACACGCTCACGGCCGCCGACTCGGTCATCATCCCCGTCCAGCCCGAATTCTTCGCCCTGGAAGGCCTCGGCAAGCTGCTCCAGACCATCCGCCTGGTGCAGAGCGGCGTCAACCCGGACCTGACCATCGAAGGCTTCGTCGTCACGATGTTCGACGGACGCACCCGCGTCCACACCCAGGTGCTGGCCGAGCTGCGCGATCACTTCCGCGACCTGGTGTTCAAGACGGTCATCCAGCGCAACATCCGCCTCAGCGAGGCTCCTTCCCACGGCAAACCCATCATCCTTTACGATATCATGTGCAACGGCTCCACCAACTACCTCAATCTCGCGCGGGAAGTGCTGGAGCATAACGGAGAGAGTATATGAGCAAAGAACCCAGAGGACTCGGCAAGGGCCTGAGCGCCCTGCTCGGCGAAGTGCCCAACGCCGACCAGCTCCGTCAGCCGGTCGGTTATGTCAATAAAGAAATCGTCGGGACGCGCGGCCGCCAGGAGAACACGGCGGACATCCTACGCATCCCGGTGGACATGATCGAGCCCAATCCCTTCCAGCCCCGTATGTCCTTCGACCAGACGGCCCTGGAGGAGCTGGCCGCATCCATCCGTACGCTCGGACTCATCCAGCCCATCACGGTGCGCCGCATCACGGAGCGCCGCTACCAAATCATCAGCGGCGAACGCCGCTACAAAGCCTGCCGCCTGGCGGGGATGACCACCATCCCGGCCTACATCCGCGACGCCAACGACCAGGGTATGCTGGAGATGGCCATCGTGGAGAACGTCCAGCGCGAGGACCTCGATCCGATCGAGCTCGCCCTCAGCTACCGGAGGCTCATCGACGAGTGCCAGCTGACGCAGGACAACCTGGCCGACCGGGTAGGGAAGAAGCGCGCCACCGTCGCCAACACCATCCGCCTGCTGAAACTGCCCGCCAAAGTGCAGCACGATATCAAGGTCGGCCTGCTGAGCGCCGGCCACGCCAAGGCCATCCTCGGCGTCGATTCGCCCGAGGTTCAGGAGCAGCTCTGCGACCTGGTAATCCGCGACGGCCTGTCCGTCCGCGAGCTCGAGAGTATCGTGCGCAAGCTGCAAGTCGATCCGGACGCCGCCAAGTCCAAGATCAAGAACGTACCGTCCGCCCAGGAACTCCCGCAGGAGTACTACCGCATCCTGGAGCACGTCGGCAAGTTTTTCTCCAACGACATTTCCCTGAAGCGTTCCGCTTCCGGCAAGGGTGTCATGACCATACGCTTCGACTCTGACGACGAAGTGAAGGCATTTGTAAAAGCACTCGAAGAGAAACAGTTCTAATGAGACACCTGAAGTTATTCTGCACATTGATGACGGCGCTTTTCGCCGCCCTCCTGTGTTTGGATGCTTCAGCCCAGTTCAAGGAACAGGCCTTCAGCCAGCAATACAACGACGACACCGCCGAGCAGGCGGATACCACGGACGTGCTTTTCTCCTTCAAGGAGTATTTCGGCGGCCTGCGCCATGAGAACGAGATCAAGATCGGCACGATGACGGCCGGTTCCGCGCTCATCATCGGCGGCTCGCAGATCTACAACCGACAGGCCTGGAAACTCCCCATCGTGTACGGTGCCATCGGCGGCAGCCTCGGCGCCGGCATCTATCTCAACACCCATGGGAACAAGGAAGCCGCCAAGTACTGCTTCATCGGCGCCGGCATCGCCTACTGGGCCACGTTGATGGATGGCGTTATCAGTTATAAACCAAGCATTTACCCGCATCCAGGAAAAGCAACGCTCTTCTCCATCCTGGTCCCCGGCCTCGGACAGATCTACAACCACGAGTACTGGAAACTGCCCATCTACCTGGGCGCCATCGGCTTTGCCGTCCATTACTATTCCGACTGCCAGGCCAACTACTTGCGCTTCCGCAACATCTACATCGAGGCTTCCGACAAGGAATCCGGCTATTCCGGGCCGATCTCGGCGGACCAGGCGCTCTATTATAGGAACGTTTACCGGCGGTACAGGGACTATTCCGTCCTGGCCATCGCGGTACTGTATTTGCTGCAAGTCATCGACGCGAACGTCTTCTCGTATATGCACAATTTCGAGGTGGACGACAATATCGCTCTGCGGGTTGCCCCGGCCGTCATCGTGCCCGAGCGGCAGTTCGCTTCCATCAACCCCGTCAACCAGCAGACGGCCTTCGGCCTGAGGCTTGGTATCAGTTTTTGAAAATGAAAAGATTATATAGCATATTCGTCCTCCTGGCCGCCCTCTGCCTTCCGCTGGGCGCCCAGACGGAGATCGTACAAGAGGAGGAGATCGGGCAGGAAGAGCCGCAGCGGAAGCAGACCTTCCGCGAATGGATGAACGAAACCTTCGGCGGACAGAAGAAGAAACAGATCCAGCAGGAGAACGAGGTCCTGCGGAGCGAGCTGGACTCGCTGCAGGTGCTGCTGGACCACTACCGGGGACAGGCCCGGCTCGACGAGCGCGAAATCGCCGCCCTGGAGCACGAGATGAAGGATGCCGGCTTCGAGTACACGACCGAAGCCACGGACAGCCTGCTGCACCTCTGGTACAAGAATACGATGACCAGCGACTTCGACGCCGTCAACGAATACGACATGGATTCCGTGCGCTTTACCTCCAATGTCTCCGACGCCGAGATGATGCGCCGCCTGTCGGCGATGAACTCCTTCATCACGCTGCCGTACAACGACGTGGTCAAGAACTACATCATCCTCTATTCCGAGCGCATGACATCCCGTATGGGGCGCGTCCTGGGCCTGAGCACGTACTATTTCCCGATTTTCGAGGACATCCTGCTCCGCTACGACCTGCCGCAGGAACTCAAGTACATGGCCATCATCGAGTCGATGCTCAATCCGGTCGCCACGTCTTCGGCCGGTGCACGCGGCATCTGGCAGTTCATGTACCAGACCGGCACTTCCTACGGCCTGGAAATCAATTCCTTCGTGGATGAGCGTCTGGACGTGGAGAAGGCCGTGGAAGCGGCCGCACGATACCTGCGCGACGCCTACAAGACCTTCGGCGACTGGGCGCTGGCCATCAGTTCCTACAACTGCGGCGCCGGTAACGTGTCCAAGGCCATCCGGCGCGCGGACGGCAAGCGCGACTACTGGAGCATCTATCCCTACCTCCCGAAAGAGACGCGCAACTACGTGCCCGCGTTCGTGGGCGCCATGTACGCGATGACCTACTATCGCGAATACGGCATCGTGCCGCAGCAGATGGGCATGCCGGCCCAGACGGACACCTTCATGATCCGGCGCAACCTGCATTTCGACCAGATCGAGGCCGTGGTGGGCGTGCCGAAGGAGGAACTTCAGAATCTCAATCCGCAGTATATCAACGACATCATCCCGGGCAACAACCATCCCTACGTCCTGAAGCTGCCCTACACCTGGACGGCCGACTTCCTGGAGGCGAACCGCGACACGCTCTATGCCTATAAGGCGGATTCGCTGCTCACGGGCCGCGTCCTGCAGGATCAGGGTTCCAAGGGCAAGTCCGGCAGCGGCGGCAAGTCCTCGACCGGGAAATCCTCCGGCAGCAGCACCAGCTCGCAGCAGCGCATCGCCTACAAGGTCAAGAGCGGGGATTATCTCGGCAAGATCGCCTCGAGATACGGTGTCACGGTCAACCAGCTGAAGAGCTGGAACAAGCTCAAATCCAACAGCATCCAGGTCGGTCAGACCCTCTATATCTACAAGAACGGCGGTCCGACCATCTCGCAGGGAAGCACGGGAAGCAGCTCCTCAAGCAGCAGCACGACTTCCAAGCCCAAGACCGTGATTTACACCGTCAAGTCCGGCGATTCCCTCACCAAAATCGCAGCCAAGTATCCGGGCGTCAGCGTCGACGATATCAAGAAGGCCAACGGCCTGAAGTCCGACGCCATCCGCGCTGGCCAGAAACTTACTATTCCTACCAAGTAGCAGCCTGTACCCCTGAAAACGTCCTGCTGCGCAGGACCCCTCCCACGCCTGTCGGCGCGGGCCCCTCCCTCTTACGAAGCCGAGGGTGGCTACGGTTTTCAGGGGTACAGGCTGCTACTTGGAGTAGTATTTCGGCCAGCAAACCTCCAAGTAGGATTTGAGACGGTCTTCCTGCGGATTGGGCTGCGGGTCGTAAAAGACGGTTCCGGAGAGGGTAGGAGGGAGGAATTCCAGGTCCGTGAAGTGGCCTGGATAATCGTGGGCGTATTTGTAGCCGTCGGCATAACCCATGTCCTCCATCAACTTCGTCGGCGCATTGCGCAGGTAGAGCGGCACCGCGGCCGTCTGGTCGGCCTTGGCCGCCGCAAGCGCCTTATCGATTGCCAGATAGGCCGAATTGCTCTTCGGCGAGCTGGCCAGGTAGACAGCACATTCGCTCAGCGGAATCCGCGCCTCCGGCATACCGATGGAATGGACGATGCGGAAGGTGGCGTCCGCCAGCAGCAGGGCGTTGGGATTGGCCAGGCCGATATCTTCAGCCGCCAGGAT
>JAGCYX010000077.1 GCA_017960585.1 Bacteroidales bacterium | reverse complement strand
GCCACCGCCGCCATCGGGTCGGGATGGTGGATGTGGATGATGTCGTACTCCTTTGCGTGATTGCGCAACCATACGATCATCGCGGGAGAGAGCATCGTGCCGGCCTTCTTGGTGATGGCTCGCACGCCGATGACGCGGCCGTAAGGACCGAGACTGAGCTCCATGGCCTCCTTCGTCTCCACGATCAGGGGCCGATGCTCTTCGTCCACTCCGTCTTTCGGCAGGACGGCGCAGAGCATGTCGCAGGAAATACCCCGCTCGGCGAGACCGAGGGTGAGGTCCCACATCACTTTCTCTACGCCACCCCGGATGGGGTAGAATTTACCGACCTGTAAGATTCTCATACAGACGAATATAGTCCTGGTAGCGCTCCTGCTTGCTGAAATGCTGCAAGGCAAAGGCGCGGCAGCGTCCGGCGACGGCCTGCCGGTCCATGGCGGCGAGTTCGCGCACGCGGGCGAGCAGCCCGTCCACGTCGCCCTGCTCCACCACGAAGCCCGTCCCTTCGGAGACGGCCTCCACGCTGCCGCCGGTGCGGTAGGTGACCACCGGCGTGCCGCAGGCGATGGCTTCGAGGTTCACGGTGGGGTAGTTGTCCTGCCAGGTAGGGTTGACGAAGGCCGTGGCCGTCGCGTAGAGCGCCGCCAGCTTGGCGACGTTCTCCGTGCGCTCGACCAGCCGCACGCCCGCCGGGAAGGCGGCGCGCTGCGCCTCGCTCATGCGGCCGACGAGCACCAGCTGCTCGTCCGGGCGCAATTTGCCGGCCAGTTCGACAAAGTCCCGGACGCCCTTCTCCTCGTGCCACAGGGTGGCCACGCCGAGGAGGACGGTGCCGGCGGGGCGCTCCTGCCCTTCGGCTGCTTCCGGTTTGAACACGTCGAGGTCGATGCCGTTGTGGATGACGCGGAACTGCTTGTCCTTGAGGAAGGAACGGGACATCTCCCCGCGGATCCAGTCGGACACGGGGACGATGGTCAGCCGCTCCAGCGAACCGAAGGCGCGCTGCTTGTCGCGCCAGTTGCGCGCCGAGCGGTCGAAGAGCCAGCTGGCGGGGAAGGCCCGCTTCTGCGGGCAGTGGCCGCAGCCGCGGCTCCATTTGTCGCAGCCCGCGGCGGAGTAATAGTAGCAGTGGCCCGTGTAGAGCCAGCAGTCGTGGACGGTCCAGATCACGGGTTTGCCGCTCTCTTTGAGGTATTGACACAAGAGCGGATAGTTGAGCCAGTAGCCGTGCACGTTATGGATATGGACGATGTCCGGATCGATCTCCTGAATGCGTTGGATGAACTGTCGCGTGGCCCGGCGGGACACGAGTCCGTGGGCGTCGAAGAGGCGCGTGGCTACGGCGTGGAGGGCCAGGTCCAACTTGTTGCCGACGGGGATTAGCTGCGAGCTGTGCTGCGGCACACCGTCGCGGGCGCCGCTGTAGGCGATATAGCTCTCCCAGCCGGCGGCGATGGCGATTTCGCCGATCTCCTTCATAATGCGTCCGGTCGAGGTGTTGAGCCGGACCACGGGATTGATCTGCAGGAGCTTGCGTGTCATAATTTTCCCCCGACAAGTACGCCTGTCAGGCGCGGAGCGATGGCTTTCAGCAGCAAATATATACCCGACAGCAGGGCAAGCACCAGCAGGGCGCAGGCCAGGTAGGTGCCGGTGAGTGCCAGGAATGACTCGGGCCGGAAGACGACCTCGAAAATCTTCTTGAACGAGATGATCGGAATGTAGTGGTAGAGGTACATGAAGAAGCACCAGGCGGCTGCGTCTGGCCAGACCCGGCAGTGAATCTTGCCGAGCAGGCGTCCGGTATTCTCACCTTGGCACACAGCCGCCCAGGCGCCGATGGTGAACCAGATGTTGTACCAGGGATTGCCTCCCACGAAGATCCAGACGGCTCCCAGCGCAAGCACGCCCCAGATGCGGGTGTAGCGGACCAGCAGGTAGATGAGCGGCGCCACGATGACGGCCTTGATGAGGTCGCGGATGAACCACAACGACTGGTTGACGGGGCCCGTCCAGAAAACGAAGAGCGGGTTTTTCCAATCGTCCCCGAGGAAGCCGGAAACCATGCCGGGCGCGAAGCGGTGGGCGGCCCAGTAGCAGACGAAAGCGACCGTGTTGGCAATCAGGTAAGGAATCACCAGCGAGAAGAGGCGGCTGCGCGTCTTCTTCCAGAAGAAGTTCGCGTCCGCTTTCTGCGGAACATTGCGGAAATAGAGAAAGCCGGACAGAATGTAGAACAGCGGCACGCAGGCGCTTGTGATGAACATCATCCCTCGGGTCAGGCCGTCGAAGGCCTCAGACCGGCCTTCGAGGCCCACCAGTTCGGCGTGCCGGAAGACGATGCCGACCGTGAGGATGACCTTCAGCAAGTCGATGAAGGCGTAGCGTTGTCCTGTCCGGGTGTCGCTCATTTCTTGCGGAGCTGGTCGGTAATGAAGAGTTCCCAGCGCTTCATGATGCTGTCCTGGGAATAGGCTTCAGAGATGCGTTTCGCGTGGGCGGACATCTGCGCCAGCTGGTCGGGATGCATCATCAGCTGCAGCATCGCGCCCGCCAGGGCCTGCAGATTCCCGTCCGGGACGATGAGGCCGTTGATGTCCTGTGCGATGATGTCGCGCGGGCCGCACAGGAAGTCGAAGCAGAGGATCGGCAGGCCGCAGGCCATAGCTTCGAGCATGACCATCGGGAAGCCTTCGTAGTGGGATGTCATCACCAGGAAGTCGCTGGCGGCGTATTCATCGAAGATCTTGTTCGTCGGCTTGTTGATGGCGGCGGAAGCCCCGATGCCGAGCCGGACGATCTGCTGTTTCAGTTTTTCCTCCCATTCTCCCTGGCCGAAGATGTCCAGCCGCCAGGTCGCACGCAGCGACTCCGGAAGCAGGGCCCAGGTGTCCAGCAGGCGGTCGAAGCCTTTCTGGTAGTCCAGCCGCCCCACGGCGATCACGCGATGGTTGCCGGACTTGTGTTCGATGTGCGGTGCCGTGACGACCGCGTTGGGCATGACGGAGAGGTTGGGCAGATGGCCCCACATCTCGGCGTCCTGCCGCGTCAGGACGATGAAATTGTCGAAGCGGCGGACGATCTTTTCGTCCTGCTTCGTGCGGATGCGGTCTGCGAGCCTGAGCAGGCCTTTCCGGTTGTATTGCAGGCGGAACTGCTTGTTGAAGTGCAACTCCAGCATCTTCAGGCTTCCGTCCTGGATGTCCGGAATGAAGGAGGACTCCGACGGGTATAGGGAGATCACGACGTCGGCCTTCTCCCGCATCAGCAGTTCGGTCAGCGCCTGCTTGTGTCTCTTGCGCTTGCGCAGGTAGGAGAGGGTCTTGACGATAGGGTTGCGCCCGTTGTCGTCCTTGTAGTTGATGCCCAGGTCCACCATCCGCACCTCCGGCGGAAAATCGTAGAAGGGCGGGCGTCCGTGCTGGTCGGTGGTCACGAGCATCACTTCGTAACCTCCGCGCTGCACCCACCAGCGGAGCTTGTTGAGGAGCACGCGCTCCATCCCGCCGGGGTTGTAGACGTCTGCGTGGCAGTAAATCAGTTTCATGGGGTTATTAATTGGTTTCAGTTTTATAGGTTTCGGATGCCGATGTCGCTCGGCAGGACGGGTTTGGCGTCCTCTTCATTCTCCTCATCATCATAGTCCCCGACGATGCAGAACAGCAGGGCGTCGATGAAGAAGATATCGGTGGTCACCTTGAGCCATACGACGAAGGTCAGGGCGACGAGCATCCAGGATGCAATGTGGAAGTTCTTGAACTTGCGGTTCTGGACCAGGTGGCAATACAGGAAGTAGATGCTGAACAACACCAGACCGACCAGACCGCAGTAGAAGGTGAAGTTGACATAGCCGATATCGGAGTAGTTCTCATAAACACCGTAGGTGCCCCGCCCGATAATCCAGGTCCTGATGTCGGAGGGCCAGACCCACATGGTCTCCAGCACGTCCGTGGAACCGGTACTGAACTCGCCGGTCTCCACCCAGGCGAAGAAACCCTCGAAACCGAAACGAAGGTAACTGTAGAAAGTGTCGCTGGTCCTGTAGAAATAGACCGTGACGCCGATGATGACCGCCATCACGATGAAGAACCAGAAGAAGGAGGCGATCATCCGCGTGGTGACGAAGCCGCCTTTTCTCATCCGGAAGAGGGAGATGACGATATAGACGATGCCCATGGCGCCACCCACGACGGTGGTTCGGGAAATCACGGCGCCGATGACCAGGATCACGGCATAGGAGCCCAGCAGCAGGGCCTGGTAGGTGCTGTTGTTCCGGACATTGTCGTTGGTCGAGAACAGGTGGGCGATCATGATCAGGATGACGGAGAATCGGATGCCGGCCGGGTCCAGGGCAGCGCCCAGACCATACATACGGTGGTTGACCTTGTAGTAGTCGCCGGGCACGTACATGATCTTATCCACGAACGTCTCTACGGCGCCCACATTGTCGATCAGCACCGCCATCACGCACTGGAAGAGTCCGACGGCAGCGAGGTAACGGACCAGGATCTCCAGCGTGACCTCTTCGTGGACGGACCGCAGGAGGAAATAAACCCCATACGCACCGGCCATCCAGATGATGAAGGAAACGATGTAGGAGGCGTAGTCCATCTCGAAGGTGTTCGCTTCTGTGACGCTGAAGAGGCACCAGACGGAGAATATGGCAGCCAGCAGCGCGGAGAACAAGGTCGGTTCGGAAAGCTTCATGGAGCGTTTCCGGATGCTGTCGAAGACGAAGGCCAGCAAGCCGAAAGCTGCCATCAGGTTCTTGCTGTTCAGATTCTCTGTCGGGAGCACCGTGAACATAAACGGGAACAGGTAGAAGCTCACCGCCAGCATCAGGAGTATCCAGATTATAACTTTTCTCATCGGGAATTATCGATACAGGATGCCGTACACGAATTTGTGTATCAGCAGATAATACATTTTTACGCCCATCCAGCAACGCCCTGCGGCCATCCGCTGGAGAAGATAGGTATGATAGGCCACGTTTCCCCGCTGCCTGGCGCGTGCGTTGACTTCCGGGAACCAGGCGTACCAGGTTTCGTAGTCATTCTTGTCGGCGCTGATCAGGAGCGGGCGCTTCAGGAAG
>JAGCYX010000076.1 GCA_017960585.1 Bacteroidales bacterium | reverse complement strand
GCGCGAAGATCGAGGCCTGCGTGTCCGCGACCGAGCTGGAGGATCTCTACCTCCCCTGGCGGCCGAAGCGCCGCACCCGCGCCACCGTGGCCCGCGAGCTGGGCCTGGAGCCGCTCGCGGACCTGCTCTGGAACGGCAAGAGCCGCAATCCGGAGGCGGACGCACGCAAGTTCGTCGGCGACAAGGTGCCTGACGTGGAAGCGGCCCTCGCGGGGGCGCGCGACATCGTCGCGGAGCGCCTGAGCGAGACGGCGGTGATCCGCGAGAACCTGCGCGGGATCTTCCGGCGGCGCCGGGTGGTCGCGACGGTCACGAAGGCCGGTCGCGACAGCGCGGACGCCGCGAAGTACCGCAGCTATTTCGATTTCAAGATGCCGCTGGACCGCATTCCTTCGCACAATCTGCTGGCCATCCTGCGCGCGCAGAACGAGGGTTTCCTGAACGTCGGGATCGACGCGGACGCGGAGAAGTGCGACGCCAAGATCTACTACGATTTCTGCCAGGCCCACGGCTACCCTGCCGCCGGCGCCGCCGAACAGGTCAAGGAGGCCGTTTCGGATGCGTTCAAGCGCCTGCTGGAGCCGTCCATCAGCGGCGAGGTGCTGCGCGAAGCCAAGGAAAAGGCGGACCGCGAGAGCATCCGTGTGTTCGGCGAGAACCTGCGCCAGCTGCTGCTCTCCGCCCCTGTGGGGCAGAAGCGCACCATGGCCATCGACCCGGGCTTCCGGAACGGCTGCAAGATCGCCTGCCTGGACGAGCAGGGCGCACTGCTCTATCATACGATCATCTATCCGCATCCGCCCCAGAACGAGAAGGTGAAGGCCATCATGGCGGTGCAGGACATGCTAAACCGCTACGGCATCCAGGCCGTGGCCATCGGCAACGGAACCGCCTCGCGCGAGACGGAAGACTTCATGCGCCGCGTCCAGCTTCCGGAAGGATGTAAGGTCTGGACCGTCAGCGAGGACGGCGCCTCCATCTACAGCGCTTCTGAAATTGCGCGGCAGGAATTCCCGGACGAGGACGTGACCGTGCGCGGCGCCGTGTCGATCGGCCGCCGCCTGATGGATCCGCTGGCGGAACTCGTGAAAATCGATCCGAAGAACCTGGGCGTCGGGCAGTATCAGCACGACGTGGATCAGGTGCTGCTGAAGGAGCAGCTGGACAATACGGTGGAGAGCTGCGTGAACGCCGTGGGCGTGAACCTGAACACGGCCTCCCCTTACCTGCTGGCCTACGTGGCGGGCATCGGTCCCGCGCTGGCGGAGAATATCATCGCCTACCGCGCGGAGAACGGTGCGTTCCGCAGCCGCGCTGAGCTCAAGCAGGTGCCGCGCCTGGGGCCGAAGGCCTTCGAGCAGTGCGCGGGCTTCCTGCGCATCCGCGGGGCGGAGAATCCGCTGGATGGTTCGGCGGTGCATCCGGAGTCCTACGGCATCGTGGACCGGATGGCCAGGTCGCTGGGCGTCAGCACGAAGGAGCTGGTCGGCAACGCGGAACTATGCGCGAAGATCCAGGCGAAGGACTTCGTGACGGAGAAGGCCGGCCTGCCGACGGTCAACGATATCCTGAAGGAACTGGCCAAGCCGGGGCTGGATCCGCGCGAGCAGGCGTCCGAATTCTCCTTCGCCGAGGACATCCACGGCATCGACGACCTGAAGGTCGGCTTGGAACTGCCCGGCATCGTGACGAACATCACCAATTTCGGCGCCTTCGTGGACATCGGCATCCACGACGACGGGCTCGTGCACGTGTCCCAGATGGGCCCCCGCGGCACCGACCCCACCAAGGTCGTCAAACTCCACCAGCAGGTCCGCGTCACCGTCACCGCCGTCGACCTCGACCGCGGCCGCATCTCACTGAGATTGTTAAAATAAAAGTGTATCTTTGCACACTTTTTTGTAGTGCAATGAAGGTACTGTTTGTTTGCAACAACGCATATACCCAAGGAAACGGCTTGAGCGTTTCCGTTCACAATACGATTCGAAAGCTGCGCGAACACGGCGTGGATGCCCGTCTGATGGCAATCGGCAATCCCGACCCGAAGGGCCCCCAACCGGGCTTTCCGCTCGACCATTGGAAGTTCCCCATCTTCGAGCCCATCATCTACGCCAACGGTTTCGCTTACGCCAAGATCGACCGGAAGAAGATCACCGAGGCCCTCGAATGGGCGGACATCGTCCACATCCAGGAGGCCATGCCGCTGGAGAACGTGGTCGTGAAGATGGCCCGCAAGATGGGCAAAACCCTCACGGCGACCTTCCACCTGTATCCCCATAACGTTTCGGCCAACTTGGGTTTTCCCAAGCACAATTTCGTCAACTGGCCCCTCCTCCACAACTGGAAGCGCCTGGTCTTCAATCATTGCACCGACATCCAGTGCCCGACGGCCGTCGTCCGGGATTACCTGGTAAAACAGGGCTTCAAGGCCCGCCTGCACGTGATTTCCAACGGCATCGACATTCCGGCGGAGCCGGTCAAAGCCACGCAGGTGCCGGCGGACGGGACGGTGGACATCCTGTGCATCGGCCGCCTGGCCAAAGAAAAATCGCAAAATACACTTCTGGAGGCCATGCGCTACAGCCGCCACGCCGACCGGATCCGCCTGGTCTTCGCGGGCAACGGCCCCAAGGCCAAGGCGTACAAGAAATTGGCCGAGCGCCTGTACCAGCAGGGCGTCTTGAAGATTCCCGCCAGTTTCGGCTTCTACACGCACGACGAACTGCACGAACTGGCCCGCAAGTCCTATCTCTATATCCACTGCGCCTGGGTGGAGGTCGAAGGCCTGTCCTGCCTGGAAGCCTTGCGCGAGGGCATCGTGCCCGTGATCGCACAGGGCGAACTGATCGGCACCTCTGTCTTCGCTCTGGGCCCGGAAAGCCTTTATCCCGTCTACGACAGCAAGACGCTGGCCGAGCGGATCGACTGGTGGATCGAGCATGCCGAACTGCGCAACCAGATGGCGCAGCGCTATGCCGATTACGCCCGCGAGTTTGATAACGACAAGACCATCGAGGCCCTGATCGGCATGTTCCGACAGGCCCTGGAATCCAAAGCCTGATGAGGCGTTTCCTGCTCCTGATCCTGCTGATGGCCGGGCTCTGTTCCTGCGCCACGGGCCGCTACGGACGCGGTCCGGAAAGCCGGGACATCGAGGCCCTGCCGGGCTTCGACGGCATCATCGAAGCCGTGAATTATCCCAGCAGCGAGAAGCAGCTGACGGAGCGCCGCATGGTCGTCTACCTGCCGAAAGATTACTATCGGGACACGCTCAAGCGCTATCCGGTCATGTATCTCTTCCACGGCGCCCGCGGCAATGAGAAGACCTGGATCGACAGCGCGGATGTGTTCCACCGCCTGGATTCCCTGCGCGCCGGCGGTCTGGCGAAGGATTTCATCCTGGTGATGCCCAACATGAACCGCTACTACAGCGACAAGGAATATAACAACGGACACTGCCTCCGGGCGATGCAGGCCTTCTGGCTGCAGGACGGCGAGGCGGAAAGGCATTTCCTGCACGACGTGGTGCAGTTCACGGACCGCCGCTACAGGACCGTCGCGGCCAAGTCCGGCCGCGCCATCGCGGGCATGTCCAACGGCGGTCTGCAGGCGCTTTACTTGTCAGCCGACCATCCGAATTCGTTCGACTACGTCGGACTCTTCTCGCCGTATGCGCAGGCGACTTTCGCCGCCAAGTACCACCGGGATGTCTACAAGGGGCTTTCCTGGAAGCTGGAAGAGCAGTTCGCGAATCCTCCGAAAGAATATATCATCTACATCGGGAAGGCGGATTTCTTCTATCCGCACATGCGCGCCTACGACCGGCGCCTGACCCGTCACGGCTATCCGCACACCTTCGTCCAGGCTGCCGGCGGTCACGAATGGTACAACTGGATCGACTTCTA
Source organism: Bacteroidales bacterium (assembly GCA_017960585.1). Classification (GTDB taxonomy): domain Bacteria; phylum Bacteroidota; class Bacteroidia; order Bacteroidales; family UBA932; genus Cryptobacteroides. The sequence continues at coordinate 20,014 of JAGCYX010000076.1, read as the reverse complement.
CGTCGACTTCTGCCAGAAGATTTTCCGGGAATCTGACGCCGACGGTTCCTGAGCCTGTCGAAGGACGACCGGCGAACCACCTGCCGTTTTGGGGAAGGTCTACTTTTATGGGCGACACCTTCCCCAGCGAATCGGGCACGGAAGACACTCCAGAGCATATTGCTTGGGGAAGGTCCCGGCAATAAAATGAGACCTTCCCCGGAACAAGGCTATTTTACAATCTGAGAAATAGTATCGCGAGGCAGATTCATCACCCTGGCCAGTTGCGGGACCGTCGTCCTGGTGGTCCGGAACAGATAGGAAGTCAGACGGGCTTTTCGCTCATAGGTAATCTCGGATATCCCGGCCTTAAACCATCGCTGGCTTGTTTCGCTGGCCAACTTGAGGAATTCGCCATCCGTCAGCATGACTCTGGGGCTGTCTATCAGTTTGTTCTGCATTTCGGCAGCATTTTGTCCTCCGATGGTTTTCAGAAAAAAAGCCGGATCTCCCTCGAACGCCTGTTCCAGATACTGGCAGTCGCAAAAAGAATCCGGAATCAGTTCTTCTTTCTCATCAATCAGCCAGGGAACTTCATCCAAACAATCTCCCGTATGCATTATTCTCTCCCGCTCCCTTTTAGTTAAATCTGATACCTTCTTTCCGGGAGTTTCCTGTTTGTTGAACATGGCCCGATAACCGGACCATCGATAGGTATTGACATTGCTCCCATTATCCAACGCATTCCGTGGAATGTATGCCAGGGCATTTCTGACATACCAGTCACTGTCCAGCCAGATAGCCTTTACGTCCATGCCGCGCAGAGTCGCTTTCTCCCCATATTTCCGGCTGAGCCACATGGCATACATCTTCTTGATTTCATAACCATATTGTTCAGCATCCTGTTGGGTGGCAGCCAGCACGGCGATATGACAATGATTGGATACGACAGCATAAATGATAATAATCACGTTCTTTCGCCGGGATGCGACACAAAGGATTTTGACCATGGCGTCATAATCTTCGTCATCCCGACAGAGGACCAGCGTCTTCATTCCTTCCATACTGACATGAAAAGGATGAACCTGCCGGATTGTTCCGTCCGGCAGGTTCCGTTTCACGACACGGCGCATCGTCAGCTTCTCACTTTGGAAGACGTCATATTCGGAGGGATGATGACGGCCTTGCCTCCCTTCCTGACGAATTCGTGGTGTGCTTCCATCAAGGCGCGGGCGAGCATGGCCGAATCCCGGTCCATCATCTTGATCATCTCTTTCCGGTTCGTGCTGACTGCGAGATCGGCGATGGAAAGCGCCCGAATAACGCCGAGGATGTCCTGCTCGTTCCCGCCCCACAGGGAAGTCATCATAGAAAAGGCAACTCCGGAGATAAGATTCGGGACAGCCTCCGGATGATCATTTAGTTTGAGATCCGTATTGTAACGGAACTCCATGTCTCCATACTGAAGGATTTCAAGAACTTTTTTCATGGTGTTTAATGTTTTCGGCGAAGATAGAAGGACCTATCGGTTTATAAAAATGGAAACGGGAATTTAAACGTTTAATTTGGGGAAGGTCTCTTTTTGTTGCCGAGACCTTCCCCAAAACCGGGAATCAAATACTATTGATTATTAGTTTAGGAAACGGGATTCAGCGCCCTTTGGACGGCGTTGCGCAGGCCCCCTTCGCCATAGCCGACGATGATTTCTTGGATAGTCCCATCGGGCGTGATGAGGACGAAGGTAGGGATACCTCTGGTCCCGAAAATGCGGACGCTGCCGGCGTAGCCTTTCGGATCATTCCAGTCGTTCCAGAAGATTCCGTGATTGGCAGAAGCCTCTTTCCAACTGCTTTCCCTGTCCAGGCTGATGCTGACGACGGATAGTTTGTCCTGGTTCTCCTTGCTGACGGCACCGAGCTCCGGGACAGCCTTGATGCAAGGCCCGCAACCACGGCTCCAGAAATCCAGCAGGATCCAGCGGCCGCGAAAGTCGTCAAGCCGCACGGTCTTCCCGTTCTTGTCGACATACTCGTAGGACGGAAGGTTGTCGCCTATGCTCAGCGTTGAGACAGGATTGATATAATTGAGAATTTCCATTCCTTCCGGACTCGCTTTCTGTTCGTCCGAAAGTCGGTTATACAGGTGCAACAGGGTTTCTCGGTTATCACGTCTCTTGAACGAGGCCAATCGTGCTTCCAGATTCATTTGTTCAAGGGCATATTGGCCTATTTCTTCTGTTTCAAGCAATTGTAATCTTTGCTGCGACAGCCTGTCGTTGATCCTGTCCATCTCATCCTGCTCTTCCTTTGCCAGTTTCCGAAGAGAATCCCGCTGTTCCAGGCTGATCCCCTCGTCGTAACCCTTCCGGACAATCTCGTCGCGGTGAGCCGAAACATCCTGCACGGCTTTCCAGTCCTCCAGTGACATCTTCCGGATGAAACGCTGTTGCAGCTGCTGATCTTTGACGGGACTGGATATCCGGGCGTTCCTGAAATGCCTTCCTTCCCCTTTGATGCGGACAAAAGCCCCCGGTTTAAGATAAATATCGGGACCGTCATTGACTACATTGACCAAACGATTCCCCTCGAAGCGGAGCAGACTAATCTGATAACGGGTCCCACCGGACAAGGAGTCCAGGCGGAAACTGAAATGACCGTCCCGCAAGGTGTCCGTCTGAAGACCTTCCCCGGAAGAGCCTTCGAGATGGAACAGGATGGCCACTATTTTGTCTGCCGGGTTGAGGCCGGTAGCCTGTCCTTCAATCAGTGCGCCCTGTTCCGGGGCCTTCCCGGTGCAGGCGGCCAGCGTCATGAATGCGATGCATATAAATCGAAAAGGGATTTTCATCATACTATTCTTCCATGAAGAGTTCGGCGGTCAGGCGTTCGACATCGGGCTGCATGAGCTCCCTCACCGGGTTTAGCAGGATGAGGGAGACTCTGCAGCGCACGGGTGGTAGTTGGTTTATTGTTTTTTGGTAGTGATCAAGAGGACGCCGTTCTTGGCTTCTTCACCATATTTCTCGATGGCGGTCTGGTCCTTCAGGACTTCGATTGCGGCAATGGTAGACGAATCGATGTCCTCAATTTTCCCGGAAAACTTTTCACCGTCAACGTAGATAAGCGGAGAGGCATTGCTGTCGGTCATGCGAACAGTGATCTTCCCGGGGGCGGATCTGTCGACGGAGATTGGGCTTTCGCTACTATTCGGGACGCTGATGATGAAGCCGGTCGACGAGGGCTCGTCGCCCCTCACTTTGAAGACGATCGGGAAGGCATAGGTGACGTTGACGGGCTTTCCGTCGACACGGCCGGGTTCCCATTTCGGGGAGGCGGAAATCACGCGGACGGCCTCGGCGTCGAGCAGTTCGTTCACGCCACGCAGGACCTTGACATCACGGACTTCACCGTCGGAGCAGATCTTGAACTGGACCATTACGCGGCCTTGGATGGCGGCAGCCTTGGCTTCTTCCGGATACTTCAGGTTCTGGGACACCCATTTGGCGAAATCGTTGGCATCGCCACCCTGGAATTTCGGCTGGTCCTCCACGTTCGCGAAGGGCACGTCGTCTCCGGTCGGAGGAATCTGGGCGACGGTGGTTTCGCCGACAAGAGGTTCACTGACAGAAGTCTCGATGACCTGGGTATTGTCGGTGGAAGTAGGCATGATCCGGGCGCGGACGGGGTTGCAGACGAACATCGTCGCGGCGAGGACAGGAAGGACGGCTACGTACGCAAAGCGGACGCGGGCGGCAGTTTTTTGTTTTTGCATCATGGTAATTCTTTGTTTTAGCTTGGCGTGGTTGAAGCCGTTGGCCAGGGAGAAACGGTGCTCTCCCACGGCTTTCCTGACCAACAATAATTGATATGAGGTTGCATCGATGCCTTTTTGGATGAGGCCTTCGTCGGCCTCGTATTCGTGCAGGAGCTTGAGTTCCGCACGGGCCATCCACGCGAGCGGATTGAACCAGTGCATGGCGTTCACAGCGGTCATCAGCAGGATGTCCAGCGAATGGTGGTGCTGCACGTGCTGAAGTTCGTGCGAGAGGATGGCGGGGTATTTCTCGTGGTCGCTGCGGTTCATCACGATGTGGTGGGCCCAGCTGAACGAGGGAATATCGCGGTCCACCAGCGTGAGGCGGCAGCCGTCGAGCGGCTGCGTATCCCCGCTGCGGATGATGCTGCGCGTGCGGAACGCGGAAACGAGCGAAAGTACCAAGATGGCAGCCACGCCGGCGGCGTAGATCACCAGGAGCCACGGGAATGGCGCCGCGGAAGCGCCGACGGGCTCGTCGACCATCTCCAGCGTACCCACGGCAACGGAGATGCTGTCGGGGATGATGACGGTCCGCAGCGGCAGCAGCGGAAACAGGTGGCAGACGACCGTTCCTACGAGCAGGGCGATGCGGTTGAAGCGGAACAGCGAGGTCCGCCGCATTACCAGCAGATAGAACGCGTAGAAAATGGCCAGATACAGGCTGGCGCGCAGTAAATATAAGAGGAACGGGGTCATTTGCGCTTGTTTTCGATGGTGGCGATGAGTTCCTTGAGTTCCTCGAGATCCATCTTGTCGTCTTCGACGAACTGGGACACGAGCAGGGAGTAGGAGTTGCCGTAGTAACGCTCCACGAGGTCGCCGACGGTCGAGCCGCGGTATTCCTTCTCGGAGATGGCGGCGGAATAGCAGAAGCTGTTCGCCATCGGCTTACGCGTCAGGAAGCCCTTGTCTTCCAGAAACTTGACCTGCGTGGCTACGGTGTTATATGAGGGCTTGGGTTCGGGAATCCGGGCCACGATGTCCCGGATGAACAGGTCGCCGTATTGCCAGACGATCTGCATGATTTCTTCTTCTTTGGCAGTGAGTTTCGCTCGCATATCCGAATTGTTTTCACTGCAAAGATACAAACATTTTTCAAAACTCCTAATCTTTTTCGGAGTTTTCCTATTATTTTTCGGAAAACTCTTCTATTTTGGGGAAGGTCTATTTATTATGCCGGGACCTTCCCCAGCCAATGTGCCCTGGAGTGCCGCCTGTAGCCGATTCTACGGGGAAGGTGTCGCCCCTAAAAGTAGACCTTCCCCATACTTGACCGTTACTCTTCCCGCAAACAGTGTTGCCATAAAACCGTAGCCGCCCGCGGCTTCGTGAGCGGGAGGGCCCGCAGGCTCGCAGAGACGGTGGGAGGGATAGCGCGCAGCGCGTAGTTTTGCGGCAACACTGTCTGCCGGGAAAAAGGCTAGATCCGGTTCCTGGAGTCGATGCAGATGGTGACGGGGCCGTCGTTGAGGAGGGAGACCTTCATATCGGCGCCGAACTCACCCGTGCCGACGGGACGGCCGATGGCGGCAGAGAGTGCCGCGCAGAAAGCCTCGTACATAGGAATCGCGTGTTCGTGACCGGCTGCTCCGATGTAGGACGGCCGGTTGCCTTTTTTGGTGGACGCCATCAGGGTGAACTGGCTCACCACCAGCGCCTCTCCCCCGACTTCCACCACGCTCCGGTTCATCACGCCCTCATCGTCGTTGAAGATCCGCAGCCCGGCGACCTTCCGCACCAGCCAGTCGATATCCTCAGCCCCGTCCTCCGGACCGATGCCCAGCAGTACCAGCAGTCCCTGTCCGATCGCCGACCGGACCTGTCCGTCGATCGTGACCGACGCAGAAGATACTCTTTGTATTACTACTCGCATATCAGTCTTCCGAGGCGATTTCTTTGAGCTCCGCACGATAGGCGGTGAGCAGGCGGGAGCGGGACACGAAACCGAGATATTTGCGGTCGGCGTCGATGACCGGAAGCCGCCAGGCGTCCGTCCGGTCGAACTTCGCCATCACCGACTCCATCTTCTCGTCCACGTAGATATAGTCCGGCGCCGACTCCATGATATTGTAGACATGCCAGCTGTCGAGCCTGGACGGATCCAGCAACGGCTTGCGCGCCGTGGCCAGGTCGATCATCCCCTGGAAACGCCCCTGCGCATCGATCACCGCCAGCACCGCCGCGTCGGTCCCCGCCACCACGGAAGCCACCTCACGCAGCGTCGAATCGATCTGCACGCGCGGATACTTGTCGCGGATCAGCTCATCCAGGTGCATCAGCGTCAGGACCGCCTGGTCGCTGTCGTGCGTCAGCAGGTCACCGCTCTGCGCGATACGCTTGGTATAGATGGAATATTTCTCGAAGAGGCGCAGGGTCCCGAAAGACACCGTAGCCGTGAGGATCAGTGGAATCAGCAGCTCGTAGCCGCCGGAAATTTCGGCGATGAGGAAGATGGCCGTCATCGGGGCCTGCATCACGCCGGCCATCAGCGCCGCCATACCCACCAGCACGAAATTCTGCTCCGGCACGCTGAAACCCAGCAGGTTGATGCAGCGGGCGATCACGAAGCCGAGGATGGCGCCCGCGAACAGGGTCGGACCGAAGGTACCGCCCACTCCCCCGCCAGCGTTGGTGGCCGTCATTGCCAGGACCTTCAGGAAGAAGATCAGCGCGAAGCAGAGCGGCACGCCCCAGCGCCAGTCAAGCAGGAAAGCCAGGACGCTGCGGCCTTCCAGGTCGAGTTCCCGGCCGTTGAGCAGCGCGCCGAGCGAATCATAGCCCTCGCCGTAGAGCGGCGGGAACAGGAAGATCAGCAGACCCAGCGCCATCGCGCACAAAACCCATCGCAGGTAGGGACTGCGGAGTTTACCGATCTTGTCCTCGAGGAAGAGCGTCGTCCGCATGAAATAGAGCGAACCCAGCCCGCCGAAGATGCCGAGCACGATGTAGAACGGGATATTCCCCATCGAGAACGGCGTCAGCGTGCAGGCGAAGACCGGCGTCTGCCCCCGGAAGACGTATGCGATCACCGTCGCCGAGATGGTGGAAATCAGCAGCGGCAGCAGCGAGGTCATGGACACGTTGAATAGCAGGATCTCCAGGGTGAATAGCACCCCGGCCAGCGGCGCCTTGAAGATGCCCGCCACGGCCCCGGCGGCGCCGCAGCCCAGCAGGAGCGTGATGTTGCGGTGCGAGAGGCCGAAAGCCCGGCCCAGGTTGGAGCCGATGGCGGCGCCGGTATAGACGATGGGCGCCTCGGCACCGACGGATCCGCCGAAGCCGATGGTGATGCTGGAGGTCAGCATCGAGGACCAGGTGTTGTGGGGCTTGATCTTGGACTCGCCGCGCGAGACCGCCAGCAGCACCTTGGTCACCCCGTGGCCGATGTTGTCCTTGACGACATAACGGACCAGCAGCAGGGAGATCAGCATACCGACGCCCGGCAGGACCAGGTTCTGCCAGGCGTAGTCGCCGTGGAATCCCCGGCCGAGCAATTCGCCGACGGCGTGGATTGCCCAGACCAAAAGAGAGGCGGCGCACCCTGAGAGCACGCCAACCAATAAACTGAGCAGCAGCAGCTTGCTGCGTTCCGGAATATGTTTCTGAAAGACCTTCACGCTAGGCGTCGGCTCCGTCGTCGTCTCCGCCGTACTGGGAGATGTTGTCGTCCGGCAGGGTGTCGCCTTCGCCGTCAGGCGCGGCGGTGGTGCCGGCCACGGACTCCACTTCGGCCTCTTCTTCGCCCTCGAGCCAGCGCTCGATGTCGTCGGCGTTGTCGATCTGGACCTTGATCTTCACGAGATAGATATCTTCGGGAAGTTCGATCAGGACGGCATAGAAAGGAGTGCCGTCGGGTTTCGTATACTTGTTGAGATCAGGCAGATAGTCGTTGAAGCCTTTCGGATATTTCTCCGCGAACGCCGCAGCGAGTTCTGGAGACATGTTTTCGTAGCTGACGATATGACGTCTTCTGTTATCTTGTGCCATAATGTTTTGGGTTTGGGTTAGTATGTTTGTGGGTGCAAGTATAACTACTTTTTCTTAAAAAAAAGCGCCTTTTGTTCCTTTTTTTTCAACATATCTTTTTCGGTCCACACAGGCTTCATCGTGCGGGGGTCCAGGCCGCTCCAGAACATCACCGAGGAGGTGGTCATCGGGGTGGGCATGAAGTCCTGGACCTGCTCCATCCAAATGCCTTTGAGGCAGGGATTTGCCGCGAGGCGGCGCATGTCTTCGAGCCGGCAGCCCGGGTGCGAGGAGATGAAATAGGGCACCAGCTCGGTGTGCGTTCCGTTCTCCCGGTTGATCTTGTCGAACTCGGTCCGGAGCCGCTCGAAGAGGCGGAAGGACGGCTTGCCCATGTAGTTCAGCACCTTGTCCTCCGTATGTTCGGGGGCTACCTTGAGGCGGCCTGAGGTGTGCTTGAGCATAAGCTCGCGCAGGTAGGGTTTGCCGGTCTCGTCGATGAATCCTTTTTCGTCCAGGAAGAGGTCGTAGCGGACGCCGCTGCCGATGTAGCTGTGGCGCACGCCCTTGACGGCGTCCACGGCCCGATAGAGCTTCAGCACGCGTTCGTGGTTGCGGTCGAGGTTCGGGCAGGGGCCCGGGAAGAGGCAGGACTGGCGGCGGCATTTGGCGCACAGGTCGGTGTTCTTGCCGTGCATGCCGTACATGTTGGCGGTGGGAGCGCCGAGGTCGGAAATGTTGCCGTGGAATTCGGGCATCGCCACCAGCCGTCGCACCTCGTCCAGGATGGACTTCTCGCTGCGGGACTGGATGAATTTGCCCTGATGCGCCGCGATCGTGCAGAAGTTGCAGCCGCCGAAGCAGCCCCGGTGGGTGATGATCGAGTCTTTGATCATGTCGTAGGCGGGGATGCGTTTGCCTTTGTAGCGGGGGTGCGGGCGCTTGGTGAAGGGCAGGTCCCAGCAGGCGTCCATCTCTTCGGTGGTCGCCGGCGGATAGGGCGGATTAATCTGCACGTACCCCTTCCCTACCGGCTCGATCAGCGTCTGTGCGTGAAGCACATTCGCCTGGATCTCTATATGATGAAAGTTCTCTGCAAACGCCTTCTTATCTTTGCAACACTCCTCATACGAATGCAGCAGAATAGGCTCCGCTCCGCGGGAAGTGTCCCGCAAAACTTCGCTTCGCTCATCCCACCGCTGCGCTTCGCTTGCGGTCCCCCCGTTCACGAGCCACGGGCGGCTACGGTTTTGCGAGACACTTCCCGTCTTCGCTGCGCCTTTTCTGTAGAATGCTATTTGCGGGATTTGTTCAATCTGGCGAAGATTTCTTCCCGCCTCGAGGGCGCGGGTCAGTTCGAGCATCGGGCGCTCGCCCATGCCGTAGCAGAGCCAGTCGGCGCCGCTATCCACGAGGATGGACGGCATCAGGCGGTTCTCCCAGTAGTCATAGTGCGTCAGGCGCCGCAGGGAGGCCTCCACGCCGCCGATGACGACGGGCACGTCGGGCCAGAGTTGCTTCAGGATCTTCGTATAGACGGTCACCGCGCGGTCCGGCCGCTGCCCCGCCCTGCCCTCCGGCGTATAGGCGTCGTCGTGGCGCAGGCGCTTCGCGGCTGTGTAGTGATTCACCATCGAATCCATCGCCCCCGCGTTCACCGCGAAATACAGCCGCGGCGCGCCCAGCTTGCGGAAATCCCGCAGGTCGTCGCGCCAGTTCGGCTGGGGCACGACCGCAACGCGGTACCCGGCTTTCTCCAGGTACCGCGCAATGCAGGCTGTCCCGAAACTGGGATGATCGACCAGGGCGTCTCCGGTGAAGAAGATGATGTCGATCCAGTCCCAGCCCAGCTGCTGCACCTCCTTGACGGAGGTCGGAATATTACATTCGGTCGGGTAAGTCAATGCCCAGGATCTTCATGCCGCGCCGCAGGACGCCCGCGAGGGTGGAAATCAGCTCCAGACGCATCTTGAGGACCTCCGCCTCCGGCTCCTTGAGGATCGGGGTGTCGTGGTAATATTGGTTGAACTCCTTGGCGAGTTCGTAGCAATAGTTGGCGATGAGTGCGGGCGACAGCGCCGCGGCGGCCTCGGCCACCTTCTGCGGATAAGCGCCCAGGATCTTGACGAGACGCACCTCCTTCGGACTCAGCTCCACCGCCGGGTTCAGACCGGCCTCCAGACCCTGCTCCGCCGCCTTGCGAAGGATGCTGCAGATGCGGGCGTGGGTGTACTGGATGAAGGGACCCGTGTTGCCGTTGAAGTCGATGGACTCCTTGGGGTTGAAGAGCATCTTCTTCTTGGGATCCACCTTGAGGATGAAATACTTGAGCGCACCCAGGCCGATCATCCGGTACAGGCGTTCCTTCTCCTCGTCGGCGATGCCCTCGAGCTTGCCGCTCTCCTCGGAAGTAGCTTTCGCCTCCTCGTACATCTTCTCGATGAGGTCGTCGGCGTCTACGACGGTGCCCTCGCGGGACTTCATCTTGCCCTCCGGGAGCTCCACCATGCCGTAGGACAGGTGGAAGATCTGGTCGGCCCAGTCGAAGCCCAGCTTCTTCAGGATGAGCTTCAGGACCTGGAAATGGTAATTCTGCTCGTCGCCCACCACGTAGATGTGCGAGTCGAGCTTGTATTCGCTGAAGCGGCGCTCGGCGGTGCCGAGATCCTGCGTGATGTACACGGAAGTGCCGTCGGAACGCAGCAGGAGCTTGCGGTCCAGCCCGTCGGCGGTCAGGTCGCACCAGACGGAACCGTCCGGGTCGCGCACCAGCACGCCCATGTCGAGGCCCTTCTGCACGAGCTCCTTGCCGAGTAGGTAGGTGTCGTGCTCGTAGTAGGTGCGGTCGAAGGTGATGCCGAGGGCCTTGTAGGTCTGCTCGAAGCCGGCGAACACCCAGCTGTTCATCATCTCCCAGAGCTGGCGGACGGCGGGATCGCCCTCCTCCCACTGCACGAGCATCTCGTGGACCTTGTCCATCACGGACGGGTCCTCCTTCTCCATCTTGGCGAACTCCACGTAGCAGTCGCCCACAAGGTGGTCGCCCTTCTTGCCGGTGCTCTCCGGCGTGGCGCCGTTGAAGCGCTGCTGCCAGGCGTACATCGACTTGCAGATATGCACGCCGCGGTCGTTGACCAGCGTGGCCTTGATGACCTCGTCGCCCGAAGCCTTGAGCAGGTCGGAGACGGAGGCGCCCAGGAGGTTGTTGCGGATATGGCCCAGATGCAGGGGCTTGTTCGTGTTCGGCGAGGAGAACTCGACCATCACGCGGCGGCCCGTAGCGGGCAGCTGGCCGTAATCCTTATCCTCCACGATGGACGCGAGGGCCTCGCGCCAGTAGAGGTTGGACAGGCTCAGGTTCAGGAATCCCTTGACGGAATTGTAGGCGGCGACCTCCGGGCAGTTGGCGACCAGCCAGTCGCCGATCTCCACGCCCGTGGCGTCGGGACTCTTGCGCGAAGTGCGCAGGAGCGGGAAAACGACCAGCGTGAAATCGCCCTCGAACTCCTTGCGGGTCACGCCGACCTGCATGGAGGACGGCTCCATGTCGGCGCCGTACAGCGCTTTGACGGCCTCTGAGGCCTTCGCGGCGAGGAAGCTCTCCGGAGTCATCTTATCCGAGATAGGTCTTGAGGAGTTTGCTGGCGGACGGTTTCTTCAGCTTGCGGATGGCCTTCTCCTTGATCTGGCGCACACGCTCACGCGTGAGGTCCAGGCGCTCGCCGATCTCCTCGAGGGTCATCTCCTGGCAGCCGATGCCGAAGAAGCTCTTGATGATCTCGCGCTCGCGCGGAGTCAGGATCTGCAGCGCACGCTCGATTTCTGTGCTGAGGGATTCGTTGGTCAGGCCCTTGTCGGCGCTCGGAGAGTCGTCGTTGGGCAGCACGTCCAGCAGGCTGTTGTCCTCGCCCTCCACGAAGGGGGCGTCCACGCTGACGTGGCGGCCGGACACGCGAAGCGTATCGGCGATCTTGTCCTTAGGAATATCGATCATGTCGGCAAGCTCGTCGGTGGACGGCTGGCGCTCGTTTTCCTGCTCAAACTTGCCGAGGGCCTTGTTGATCTTGTTGAGGGAGCCCACCTGGTTCAGCGGCAGGCGCACGATGCGGCTCTGCTCGGCGAGGGCCTGAAGAATGCTCTGGCGGATCCACCACACGGCGTAGGAAATGAACTTGAAACCGCGGGTCTCGTCGAACTTCTCGGCGGCCTTGATGAGGCCGAGATTGCCTTCGTTGATCAGGTCGGGCAGGCTGAGGCCCTGGTTCTGATACTGCTTCGCGACGGACACGACGAAACGCAGGTTGGCGCGGGTAAGCTTCTCGAGCGCCTCCTGGTCGCCCTTGCGGATGCGCTGGGCGAGTTCGACTTCCTCTTCGGGGGACACCAGTTCCTCGCGGCCGATCTCCTGCAGATACTTGTCCAGGGACGCGCTCTCGCGGTTGGTGATGGATTTCGTAATCTTAAGCTGTCTCATATCTCTTTTAGTCTCTGCCCACTTATACGGAACAATCCCGCGTAAGTTTCACACTCACGCGGGATTTTTATCCGATATTTTTCAACAGGACTATTCGTCCTTGCCGAAGCCGAAGTAGCCGGGACGGCCGCTGGCCGTGACGCCCTCGATGAAGATGGAGCGCTTGCTCTTCTTGGCGATGTCGATCACATCCTGCGGCTTGGTCACCTTCTGGTCGTTGACGAAGCGGATGATGAAGCCGTCCTCGCCGCCGGCCTGGGCCAGCTTGCCGTTGCCGGCGGACACGATCTGCACGCCGCCTTCGACCGCCTTCAGCTGGGCGCCATAGAAGGCCACCGTGCCGTCGCTGCCGACCGTACCGTTCTCGATGTTGCCGTCCTGGAAGACGACGGACAGGTCGATGGTCTTGCCGTCGCGGATGACCCGGACGGTCGAACGGTCGCCCGGATGAAAGCCGTTCACCTTGGCCTGGAGCTCAGGCATCGTGGCGATCTTGCTGCCGTCGATGCTGACGATGATGTCCTCGGCCTTGACGCCCGCCTTGTCGGCGGCGCCGCCCTTGACGACCTCGCTCACATAGACGCCTTCCGGCGAGGAGAGTTTCATCTTCTTGGAGATCTCCTCGGTCACGGTACCGCCGGTGATGCCGAGCATGGCGCGCTTGACGGAGCCGAAGTCGATGAGGTCGGAGACGACCTTCTTGACGATGTTGGACGGAACGGCGAAGGAGTAGCCGGTGTAGGAACCGGTCGTGGAGACGATGGCGGTGTTGATGCCCACCAGTTCGCCTTCCTTGTTCACGAGGGCGCCGCCGGAGTTGCCCGGATTCACGGCCGCATCGGTCTGGATGAAGGATTCGATCTTGAACTCACGGTTGGTGTTGGGCATCGAGCGGCCCTTGGCGCTGACGATGCCGGCGGTGATGGTGGAGCGGAGCTCCTCGCCCAGCGGGCTGCCGATGGCCAGCACCCACTCGCCCAGGCGGAGCTTGTCGGAGTCGGCGAACTGGAGGACCGGCAGGCCGGTGGCGTCGATCTTGATCAGGGCGACGTCCGTGGCCGGGTCGGTGCCGATCACGGTGGCCTCGTAGGTCTTGTTGTTGTTCAGGGTCACCTCGATCGTGGTAGCGCCGGAGACGACATGGTTGTTCGTGACGATGTAGCCGTCCTGACGGATGATGACGCCGGAGCCGCTGCCTTGGCGCTCACGGTTGCCGTAGCCGTATTCGTCGCCGAAGAAGAAGCGGAAGAACGGATCGATCTGCTGCTGTTGCTGCTGCTGGGGCTTGATGGTCACCTTCACGTACACGACCGCCTCCACGGCGTGCTCCGCCGCGTAGGTGAAGTCGGGATAATCGGAGAGTGACAAATTGACAGTCCGGACGGCCTGACCGTCGGACGAATAAAGTGCCTGCTGCGCGGGATCGCCCGTGGCGGGTGCCGCGGATTTCACGATGGCATACGCGGTCAGACCGCTCAGGAGAACGGAAAGAACCACGATCAGAAAACCTTTTTTCATATATGTAGCATTTAAAATTTTGTCCGGGCAGTAAAAAGTCAAAATATATGCCAAAATCCAAGATTAAATTCGTAAATTTGCCAGAACGATATAACGAAAATTAAAAAGACTGATATGGAATTCAACGTTTCAAGCGCCGGACTGCTCAAGGGCATCCTCGATGTTTCCAAGGCGATTCCCGCCAAGACCGCCCTCCCGATCCTGGAGAACTTCCTCTTCGTCCTGAAGGACGGACAGCTGGAGGTCACCGCCTCCGACCAGGAGCTCACGCTCCGCACCACGGTGGCCGTGGACAGTGTTGCCGAAGAAGGCAGCATCGCCGTGCCCGCCCGTCAGATGACGGACCTGCTGAAGGCCCTCCCCGACCAGCCCATCACGATCAAGACCGCCGGCGAAGGCTCCTTCGAGTGCATCTGGAGCAACGGTAATTCCTCCCTGCCCTACTTCCCTGCCGCGGACTATCCCGAGATCAAGGGTGCGGGCAGCGACGCCCTCACGGCCACCGTCCCGGCCGCCGTGCTGGCGGAAGGCATCGGCAGCACCATCTACGCCACCGCCGACGACGAGATGCGCCCCGCGATGAACGGTATCTTCTTCGACATGGACGCGGAGAGCACCACGCTCGTGGCCTCCGATTCGCATAAGCTCATCTGCTACACCACCCGCGCCTTCCAGGTCGCGGAGAAAGCCTCCTTCATCCTGCACAAGAAGCCCGCGGGCGTGCTGAAATCCACCCTGGACAAGGACGACGAGGACGTGCAGATCGCCTTCGACTCCTCCACCGTGGTCTTCACCTTCGGCAGCACGATGATGGTCTGCCGCCTGATCGTCGGCAAGTTCCCGGAGTACCGCAAGGTCATCCCGCAGAACAACGCCAACATCCTCAAGATCGATCGCAACCAGCTGCTCAACACGGTCCGCCGCGTGGCGGTGTGCGCCAACAAGGCCTCCAACCACATCAAGTTCGACCTCAAGAACGGCCAGATCGAGATCACGGCCCAGGACCTGGGCTTCGCCCTGGCGGCTTACGAGAAGCTCGAATGCGACTACAACGGCGGCGAGCTGAGCATCGGCTTCAAGTCCTCCTTCCTCATCGAGATCCTCTCCAACATGACCTGCGGCACCGTGGTGATGAAGTTCGCCGACCCGCGCCGCGCCGCGCTGATCGTCCCGGCCGAGGAGGAAGAAGAGAGCGAGAAGATCTGCGGCATCCTGATGCCGATCATGGTTTCCTAAGCCTATGCAGCTGAACCTGACCCGGCCGCTGCTTTTCTTCGACATCGAGAGCACCGGCCTGAATATTCCTGAGGATTCCATCGTCGAGCTGAGCTTCGTCAAGGTGTTCCCCGACGGTGAGGAGCGCGTCAAGACCTGGCGGATCAAGCCCTGGGACTACGTGCGCAACTGCCAGCGCAAGATGAACCCCGAGGCCTCGATGGTCAACGGGATCAAGGACGAGGACCTGACGGGCTGCCCCACTTTCTTCGAACTCGCGGACGAAATCGCCTCCTGGCTGCAGGACAGCGACCTGGCAGGCTTCAATTCCGCCAAGTTCGACCTGCCTATGCTGGCCGAGGAATTCGAACGCGTCAAGCTCGCCGGCAAGGACCTGCACGTGGACCTGCATGCCCCGCTGATGGTGGACGTCCAGAACATCTTCCACACGATGGAGCCGCGTAACCTGCGCGCCGCCTACCGTTTCTACTGCGGCGGCGAGGACTTCGAGAACGCGCACAGCGCCGAGGCCGATACCCTGGCCACCTACGAGGTGCTCAAGGCCCAGCTGGACCGCTACAAGGAGCCGGACAAGTATCGCGAGCAGGTGCTCAAGAACGACGTCACGGCCCTCGCCTCCTTCGTCGGCAAGAAATACGTGGATTTCTCCGGGCACCTGATCCGGGACGACAAGGGCGAAATCTTCATCAATTTCGGCAAGCACAAGGGCAAGACGGCCCGCAAGGTCTGGGAAGACGAACCCTCCTACTTCGCCTGGATCCAGCAGGGCAGTTTCACCCTCGACACCAAGGCCCAGTTCGCCAAACTCGAAGAGCAGTACAAGCGCGAACGGCTGGCCGCCAAATGGAACAACGGAAGGCTTTTTTGAGTTTTGAAAATAATTTAATAATTACTACCTTTGCGGCCCGAATTGCAAAGGTAGTTTTTGATTTATGAAACTCATTCCGATATATACTTGGAACAAAGGCGTTTACGCCTTCCACAAGCGCAGCGGAAAGCTGTCCCAGCAACCCTGGTTCCAGGGCGCCCTGCTGATGGCCTGCGTGGTCGTGGCCATGCTGCTCGCCAACCTCCCCTTCACCCGCGGGCTCTACCACGGCATCCTGGAGACCAACCTGCAGCTGCACCTCTATAATGAGGAAGGCACCGTGAACCTCCTCTTCCCGCGCGACATGACCGTCGAAAAGTTCATCAACGACATCCTGATGGTCATTTTCTTCTTCACGGTGGGACTCGAGATCCGGCGCGAAGTGGCGCACGGCGAGCTGTCCACCCCGCAGAAAGCCCTGCTGCCGGTGATCGCCGCATTCGGCGGCGTGATCGCCCCGGCGCTCATCTATACCCTGATCAACCACGGCACAATGGCGTCCAGCGGCTGGGGCATCCCGACCGCCACCGACATCGCCTTCGCCGTGTGCATCCTGTCGATGCTCGGACCGAAGGTCCCGGTGTCGCTGAAGGTCTTCCTGACGGCCCTCGCCATCGCGGACGACCTTATCGCCATCCTGGTCGTGGCGCTGTTCTACGGCGGCAAGATCAACTTCCTGCTGCTCAGCGTCGCCGTGCTCGTGATCCTGTTCACGCTGCTGCTCCGCCGCCTCGGCGAGAAGCACATGTTCCCCTATCTGTTCTGCGCCGTCGTCGTGTGGGCGCTGTTCTTCTACAGCGGCATCCACGCCACCATGTCCGGCGTGGTGATGGCCTTCCTCATCCCGGCCACCTCGCGCTACAACAAGGCACAGTACATCCACAAGCGCAACCGCTATCTCCACTTTCTCGAAGAGATGGACAGCATCGACGCCGAACCCTTCCCCAACGGCCCCCAGAAGCACGCCCTGCGAAAACTGGAGAACATCGCGCACGGCTCCATGGATATGAGCTACCGCGTGGAACACGCCCTTGCGCCCTGGGTCAATTTCCTGATCATGCCGATCTTCGCCCTGGCGAACGCCGGCGTGCAGATCACCGACCCGTCCTACTTCAACGTGTTCAGCTATGACGTTCTCCTGGGCAGCGTCTCGATGGGTATCTTCCTGGGCCTGCTGCTCGGCAAGCCGGTCGGCATCACGTTGTTCAGCTGGATCGCCATCAAGCTCAAGGTCGGCGCCATGCCGGAGAAGGCCACCTGGCCGATGTTCTTCGCCGTGGCCTGCCTGGGCGGCATCGGCTTCACGATGTCCATCTTCGTGGACACCCTCTCCTTCGGCGAGCAGGCACCCGACGTGGTCGCACACCTGCGCGACGCCGGCAAGATCGCCGTCCTGATGGGCTCGCTCTGCGCCGGCATCCTCGGCTCCGTCCTCATCAACCTCGTGGCTAAAATCCAGAAAAACAATGTTTAAGAAGCTGAGCGACATACTAAGCTCCAAGGCCAGTCTGTTCATCATCCTGACCGCCGTGGTCACGTTCTTCTTCCCCCAGCTCTTCGCCTGGGTCAAGGGAAACACGCAGACGGTCATCCTGGGCATCATCATGCTCACCATGGGACTCACCCTCACGCCCAAGGATTTCAAGCTCCTGGCCCAGCGTCCGCTGGATATCCTGATCGGCGCCGCAGCCCAGTTCACCATCATGCCGCTGGTGGCCTATTCCCTCTCCTGGCTCTTCAGCCAGGTGCCCGCGTTCGCGCCCTACAGCACCGCGATGGCCATCGGCATCATCCTCGTGGGCTGCTGCCCCGGCGGCGTGTCGAGCAACATCATGTCCTTCCTCTGCAAGGCCGACGTCGCCTATTCCGTGGGCATGACCTGCGCCTCGACGCTGCTGGCGCCCGTGCTCACGCCCCTGCTGGTGCTCGCGCTGGCCGGAGAGCGGGTGGACGTCGACGCGTGGGGCATGTTCCGCCAGATCCTCATCGTGACCATCATCCCCATCGCCATCGGCTTCTTCCTGAACGTGTGGCTGGGGCATAAGGAAGTGTTCCGCAAGATCCAGGGCTGCATGCCCGGCGTCTCGGTCATCTGCCTGGCCTGCATCGTCGGCGGCGTCATCACCACCGTCCACGACCCGCTGGTGGAGAACGGCATCGTGCTGTTCCTGCTCACCTTCGGGATGGTCTTCTGCCACAACACCATCGGCTATGTGCTGGGTTACGCCGTGGGCACGCTGTTCCACTTCAGCACCGCCAAGAAGCGCACGCTCTCCATCGAAGTGGGCATGCAGAACGCCGGACTGGGCACCAACCTGGCCATGACCTTCTTCGTGGCCACCAACCCGATGGCCGTGGTCCCCTGCGCCATCTCCTGCGCCTGGCACAGCATCAGCGGCACCATCCTGGCTAACATCTTCGCCCGGAGAAACAAATAATCACAGGAAAAAGTGTAACTTTGTTCGTTATGACAAACGAACAGATCATCGCACTCATCCAGCGGGAGGTCGTTCCCGCGATCGGCTGTACGGAACCGGTAGCCGTTGCCCTTTGCACCGCCCATGCGGTGGAGGCGCTCGGCGAACGTCCGGAGCGCATCGACGTGCGTCTGAGCGCCAATATTCTCAAGAACGCGATGGGCGTGGGCATTCCCGGCACGGGCATGTCCGGCCTGCCGATCGCCGTCGCGCTCGGCGCCCTGATCGGGAAGAGTTCCTATGGCCTCGAGGTGCTCAAGGACGTGAATCCGGCGGCAGTCGCGGAAGCGAAAGCCTGGCTGGCCGGACATCCGCTCTCCATCGATTTGACGAAAGAGAGCAATGAGCTGCTCTACATCGACGTTCGCTGTGCCGCCGGCGGCCGGGAATCCCGCGCCATCATCGCCCGCGAGCATGCGAAACTGGTGTATCGCTCCGGCCCCTGCGCCGAAGCGCTGGACATCCGCGACCAGCTCGGCAAGGAGGAGACGGCTCCGGAGGAAGAAGGCCTCACGCTGCGCCGCGTGTTCGAATTCGCGACCACGGCGCCGCTCGCGGACCTGGAGTTCATCAACGAATCCCGCCGCCTGAACGAAGCCGCGGCCGAAGAAGCCCTGAAGGGCAATTACGGCCACGAACTCGGCAAGACGCTGTCCCGACCGCTCGGCAAGGGCATCATGGGCGACAGCATCTTCAGCCACATCATCAGCGCCACTTCCTGCGCCTGCGACGCGCGCATGGCCGGGGCCATGATTCCGGTGATGAGCAACTCCGGGAGCGGCAACCAGGGCATCGCCGCCACGCTGCCCGTGGTGGTCTTCGCCCGGGAGAACCACAATACGGAGGAAGAGCTCACGCGCGCCCTCGTGCTGAGCCACCTGACGGCCATCTACATCAAGCAGAGTCTTGGGGTCCTGAGCTGCCTCTGCGGCTGCGTGGTGGCCTCGACCGGCAGCAGCTGCGGCATGACCTACCTGATGGGCGGCAGCTACGAGCAGGTGTCCTACAGCGTCAAGAACATGATCGCGAACCTCGCGGGTATGGTCTGCGACGGCGCCAAACCCAGCTGTGCGCTGAAGGTCAGCAGCGGTGTATCCACCGCCGTGCTGAGCGCCATGCTGGCGGTGCAGAACCACTCGGTGAGCAGTTACGAAGGACTGATCGAAGACGATGTGGACCGCTGTATCCGCAATCTGACACGCCTGGGATCCGTGGGTATGCAGGAGACCGACAGGATGGTTCTGGACATCATGACGCACAAGAAAAATAAAGCGGACGAGTAGGAGGTTTCAATATTTTTACTACCTTTGCAGTCCCATTGCCACTTTAGCTCAGTCGGTAGAGCAGCGCATTCGTAACGCGCAGGTCAACAGTTCAAGTCTGTTAAGTGGCTCGAAAAAAGCCCGGCTTCGTGGAGGGCACTGAAAAAGGTGTCCAAACGAAAGGCCTCTGACAATTAAGTCAATCGAAGGATATCGATATGATTCGGTATCCTTCGATTTTTTCGATTCTCAAGGAGATGATTGCCCGAGTTGAGGTCCTATTCCAGGTTTTATCCCTGTATTTTGACTATTCTCCTGAGATTTGCAGCAAAGATTGCCATTGCACCCTGCATTTCCATACATGAGAGTCCGTATGACAAGGCTCTGTCATATCCTAACACATTCTTTAGCTCTGAGT
>JAGCYX010000075.1 GCA_017960585.1 Bacteroidales bacterium | reverse complement strand
GGGCCTCCACGTACAGCCAGTCGCGCACGTTCTCGCCCCTGCCGTACACCGGCAGCGGCTTGCGATGGCGGATGTTGTTGATGAACAGCGGGATGAGCTTCTCCGGGAACTGATCAGGCCCGTAGTTGTTCGAGCAGTTCGTCACCACCGTCGGCATCCCGAACGTGTCGTGGAACGCCCGCACGAAGTGGTCGCTGCTCGCCTTCGCCGCGCTGTACGGACTGTGCGGCTGATACTTCAGGTCCTCCGTGAAGAACTTCTCCCCGTACGCCAGATGATGCTCGCCGGAGCTCGCCTTCGTCGTGAACGGCGGCTCGATCCCTTCCGGATGCGTCATCTCCAGCGCCCCGTACACCTCGTCGGTACTGATATGGTAGAAACGGCATTTCACCTCGTCATTCCCCATTTTTCCGTCACCCCCGACCTGATCGGGGGTCTTAGATGCCCGGTCGGAGCCGGGCATGACGTAGCCGGACGGTTCCCAGCAGGCCTTGGCGGCCTGGAGGAGGCTGAGCGTACCCATCACGTTCGTCTGCGCGAACGTGAACGGATCCTTGATCGAACGGTCCACATGCGACTCGGCGGCGAGGTGGATGATCCCGTCCACCCGCTCCTCCTGCATCAGCTTCAGCACCCCCTCGAAATCGCAGATATCCATCTTCACGAAGCGGTAGTTGGGCTTGTCCTCGATGTCCTTCAGATTCGCCAGGTTCCCGGCATACGTCAGCTTGTCCAGATTGATGATCTTGTAGTTCGGATATTTGTTCACGAAAAGGCGCACCACATGGCTCCCGATGAAGCCCGCGCCGCCGGTAATGATCAGTGTCCTTTCGAAATTCATACGCGGTTAATATTCTATTAGTCCGCAAAAATAACTATTTTTGCATACAATGACAACGAGGCCTCCCATATATCTCTACACCGACGGAGCCGCCAGCGGAAACCCCGGCCCCGGCGGCTACGGCGTGGTCCTCCGTTGCGGTGAAGCCAGCAAGGAACTCTCCGGCGGCTTCGCCCGCACCACCAACAACCGCATGGAACTCCTCGCCGTCATCAAAGGCCTCGAAGCCATCAAATGGGAAGGCGCCGAGGTCCACGTCTTCAGCGACTCCACCTACGTCGTCCGCACCGTCACCGAGGGCTGGAAGCGCAAGAAGAACCACGACCTCTGGGCCCGCTTCGACGCCCTCGCCGCCCGCTTCCGCCTCCAGTTCACCTGGATCAAAGGCCACGCCGGACACCCCGAGAACGAACGCTGCGACCGCCTCGCCGTCGCCGCCTACTCCCTCCCCGACCTTCCCCCGGACACAGGATATATTGAAAACAACTAGATATGCAGAACGGAAAAATCATAGTGGGCATCACCCAGGGCGACTCCAACGGCATCGGCTACGAAGTCATCATCAAAGCCCTCGCCGACCCCCGGATCCTCGAACAATTCACCCCCGTCATCTACGGCTCCTCCAAGCTCTTCGGCTTCTACCGCAAGACTATCCCCGAAGTCGAGCAGATGGACACCAACGCCATCAACAACGCCTCCGAAGCGCACCCCAAGCGCATCAACATCGTCAGCTGCCTGCCCGAGAGCGCCTACGCCGAACCCGGCCAGGCCACCGCTGAATCCGCCTCCGGCGCCATCAAATCCCTCGAGCGCGCCGTCGCCGACCTCAAGGCCGGCCTTATCGACGTCCTCGTCACCGGCCCCATCAACAAGAAGGCCATGTCCCTCGAAGGCTTCGGCTTCCCGGGCCACACCGAATACATCCAGAACGCCTTCGGCGCCCCCGATTCGCTAATGTTCATGGTCAGCCACCGCCTGCGCCTCGCCGTCGTCACCGGCCACATCCCCCTCAAGGACGTCGCCGCCCAGATCACCGAAGAACGCATCCTGAGCAAGCTCCGCCTCATCAACCAGTCCCTCAAGGAGGACTTCGTGGTGGACCAGCCGCGCATCGCCGTCCTCAGCCTCAACCCGCACAGCGGCGACGGCGGCCTTCTCGGCACCGAGGAGCAGGACATCATCATCCCCGCCATCAAGCGCGCCACGGACGAGGGCATCAACGCCTTCGGTCCCTTCTCGCCCGACGGTTTCTTCGGCCTCAACCACTTCGAGAATTTCGACGCCACCCTCGCGATGTACCACGACCAGGGCCTCGCGCCCTTCAAGGCCCTCTCCTTCGAGGACGGCGTCAACTTCACCGCCGGCCTGCCGTTCGTGCGCACCTCGCCGGACCACGGCACCGCCTTCGAGATGGCCGGCCGCGACGAAGCCGACCCGCGCTCGATGCGCGCCGCCATCTTCACCGCCTGCGACATCTTCCGCAACCGCCTCCAGTGGCAGGAGCTCCAGGACGGCAAGATGCCGGAACGCTTCCTCAACCGCGAAAAAGGGAAAAAGTCCCAGATCGCATAAGAAAAGCCTGCAGACAACCTGCAGGCTTTTTTTTCCGTCATGCCCGACCTTTTGCCGTCATCCCCGACCTTTTGCCGTCATCCCCGACCACCGGGGTCCCCGGAAATCTCTGATTTCTGGGGTGGTCTTGATCGGGGATCTATTCGCCGGCGGTTCCTGAGCCTGTCGAAGGACGGCCGGCGAATCTCCTGCTCTGCTCCTCGATCAGCGCCTCCAGCACGCCCGGATACGCGGGAACCGCGAAAAGCGGCAACCCGGCCAGCAGAAAAACCAAGATGGTAAGCAATCTTTCTCTCATCGGCCCTTACCTTCTGATAATCAAACCTTTGCTCGTATTTTCCTCAGCCAGCCACAGGGTATTGCCCACCACCTGGACGACGGTCAGATTGAGATTCTCGCTCAGGATGTTCTTTGTTCCACGCTTCCAGTCCACCGAAACGCTCACGTGGTCGCCGAGCCAGATATCCTCCGGCACCTCGGACACCACCAGCTGCTCGTCCGAGTTCGGTTTCAGCAGCGCGAAGGTCAATTGTCCATCCCGGTACAGGCTAGCGCACTGGTCCCGTCCGGCCACGTAGCTCCGCATCTGCTTGGAAGAATAGTAACCAGGCGCCGAGTACTCGAGAATCTTGTCCGTCGGCTGACTGTCCCGCTCCAGGGCGATCGTCGTGGCACGGGTGCAGCGCATCGGGACCTCGCCCGAATAAGTAATCAACTCCTTGCCGGAAACGGTCTTGACGGACAGTTCCACGGACACGGAGCTTCCGTTGTCCGAGGAGAACAGGAAGTCGGACAGGAGCACCAGCTCGCCGGTGCTCTCCAGGTGCGGCGTCGCCGTCAGCGTCACGCCCGAGCGGGCGCCGCCCACCCGGCCGGAAGTGAGTTCATACGTATCCGGAATCGAGCTCGTGTAGCGCAACGTCGCCGTCAGAGAAGAAGCGTCCACCCCCTGCTTGGTCAGGTAGGCGGCGCCGTCCGGCACCGTGAAGCGCAGCTGCCCGACGGGACGGGCCACCCGGATCGTCACGTTATAGCCGTCTCCGGCCACGATCTTGCCCCTCACGTCATAGTCCGTCGTGAAGGCGAAGGCGTCCCGGGCGTGCTCGCCGGCCGGATAACCCGACGCGAGGCTGATCCTGGCGGGATTGGACAGATCGAAATAATCGGTCTCCCCCGACCAGTCCACCCAGCCGAAGACGCGGTAGCGATCCACCCGGATGGGGAGGTAGAGGGTCGTATCGAGGTTGTTGAACGTCCTGCGCGTAAAGGAATACGTGTAGGCAGGTTCAGCTTCCCATTCGTTCTCGGAACGATAGCGATACAGCTGGACGGTATAGCGGGGCGCCGCGCCGTCCGCCTTCGTGGCGGGCGCAAGGCGCACGGGCAGATCGTCCGAGAATTGCAGTTGCAGAGAGAAATCGCGCATCGGGTCCCCGTTCGGACTTTCCGGGAATTCATGCACGCAGGCCCCCAGGGAGGCGGCTGCCAGCAGAAGCAGCGGTAATCTGAATCGTTTCATCGGCCCAATCGATAAGTCAACGCCACGCTGACGTGGTCAATTCCAATGTAATCCCGTACTTCCGAAGAAGCATACCGACCGTTCTCCACATTGTAGAAGCAGTCGTAGTCAAGATGCAGCCAGCCGCCGCCGACGCTGATCTCCAGGCCCAGGCGATCCGCCCGCGCCCGGTCCAACCGGAACCGCCAGCCCAGGTTCAGGCCGGCGCCGTAGGCGGGCGTCTTCCCGCCCCGGTCCTGGATGCGGTAATCCCACCCCTTCAGGGCCACGTTGTAGAAGCCCACGGTGCCGTGCACGGCGGCAAACGGCCCGCTGAAGTCGTCCCGCAGCCAGCCGCGCAGCTCCGGCTGCGTGCCGATCACGCGGAACTTGTTCTGCGTACCGAACCAGTTGAACGGAGAATAATAGACCGGCACGCTCACGGACATGTACTTGCCCAGGCCGAACTCCACGGCCAGGTTGGCGTCCAAAGCCGCCCAGGCCGGGATATTGGTTTTCAGATAAACGCTGCCCTGCGACCGCGCCTCCTGCGCGTAGCCGCTCCCGGCCACGCCCAGCGCCATCGCAATCAGCAGAATACAATATTTACGCATAGGAATCATGTGTATTTATTCTGTGTAAGTTATTTTACTTGAATTTCCACCGACGTCTTCTGCCGTCCGCCACCGGGCAGCGACAGTTCCGCCTCGACCAGGTGCATCCCCGCGGCGCTCAGCGCCACGGCGTTCCCGGACACCGCAGCCCCGTCGAAATACCACTGGACGCTGTCGTACGACTGTCCGGCCGGCGTATTGAGTTCCAGCGCGAAACTGCTCCCGGCGGCATACTTGCCGCGTCCGGGATCCTTGATGGAGAAGAAATCCAGCGCCGGCACGTGCGGCACATAATTGACCGTGAACGTCACATTGTCACCCGTGTAATTGATATCTTGCAGGTTCATCTCGGATGCTACCCCATTCCAGCTCCTGGCGGTATAGGTCGTGACCTTCTTCGCCCCGGGAAACGACAAATCGCGCGCACATTCCCAGTCGAAATAGCCCCAGCTGTCGTAGCCATAGGCCACATTTTCCGGATCAGGGGCCGGGACCAGAATCCAGCAGGGATGCTCACTGCTGGTATTCAGGAATTGCATAAAAGGGGTAAATTCCGTCCATATCTGTGCGGCCATATAGTCGCCATAGGGTGTGGGCACCACATTCTCATCAGATTTATCCACGTGATAGACGAGCATTCCGTGCGCTTCGAGGCCCCTGTCCCAGCCGCTGTTGGTGCGGCATTCGTACACGAAATACTCTCCTTCCAGGTCGGTCGACGTCTTGCAGGCCTTTTCTTCCTGCACAGACGCCAGCACATAGTCTCCCGGGCCCGTTATCTCCTCCAGGGCACGCTCGTCCACCCAGCCCAGCACGATACGCTCCTGCAGCGTAAAATACGGCGGCACCCAGCTATCCCCGTTATAAGAACCCGAGTCCATCAAAGAGAAATAAGACATGCCGGCGGTTAGTCCGTTGTCAGTGTAATTTGTGTCGTATAGATCGGGAAGACCCAGCGTATGGCCGAACTCATGGCAAGGAGCACCAATACCAGCCTGTTGCTTGACAGGATCCAACTCCGAAGAACAGGCATACCTGTTCATTTTTTTACCATCCAACTCGAGTATTATACCTCCTGCGGACAAATACCACATATGTGGCCAGATGGTGTCTGCGATACCCGTGTCGGCCTCGCCCTGGCCCGCATATAACATAAATACCATATCCACCTCGCCGTCACCGTCCTGGTCGTACTGCGAGAAATCGATCTCGTCGTCCAGCAGTTCGCAGGCTTCGGCCACCGCTTCAGCGGGATGAGCGTCATTATTATTGACATTGTGCCCGTAATAGGCCATATCCCCGGACAAGGTCACGGGACCGTAAATGTCGAATATCGGTTCAAATCGGCCGTGAGAATTCTCATAATAATAGTCCCGGGCCGAACCGACAGCGCCGTAATCCGAATAGCCCGGCTCGTTCATCATCCGGGAGATGGCCTTATTCGCATCTTCCACGGTAAACGGGAGGTCGGCGAAGGCGACCAGCACCATCAGGAAATGCTTTTGGCCGAAAGCTGGAATCCCCCAGCCTACGTTGGCATTCGCCGCCGCGCGGCGAGCGGCAGCCCGGCGACGGATAGTTTGTACGTCCGCCCCGAAATCGACACGCCAGAAGCCCTTGGCATCCTGGCTCAGGATGTTGCCTTGCATATCCGTGGCCCAACGGCCGAACTCGTCGCCGTGGAGCCGGATCTCGATCTTGCTGCCGTCCGGCTGGGTGTAGACAATCTTGCCCAGATAGGCAGGGATTGCGAAAACCGGCAGCCAGGCCACGCCCAACGCCATCGCAATCAGCAAAATAAGAATTTTGCGCATATTAGTTATTATTATGTGGTTATTCGTAATCCCCGACCTTTTGCCGTCATGCCCGACCTTTTGCCGTCATCCCCGACCTGATCGGGGATCTATTCGCCGGCGGTTCCTGAGCCTGTCGAAGGACGGCCGGCGAATCTCCTGCTCTGCTCCTCGATCAGCGCCTCCAGTACGCCCGGATCGAAGTAGTTGATCCGCATCGCGGCCTTCACGCCCGCGAGCGTCTGCGCCGCCTTGGCGCGCGCCGCCTCCGTCCCCTGCCGCAGCACCTCGTACACGTACGGCAGATCCTGCTCCAGGGCCTTGCGGCGCTGCCGCATCGGCTCCAGCGTATCGTTCAGCACTTCCGTCAGGAAGTTCTTCACCATCACGTCCCCGAGGCCACCGGCGCGGTACTGCGCCTTCACCTCGTCCAGCGTCTTGAAGTCGAAGCTCACCTTCTTGCCGTGGAAGCATTCCGCGAAGCGCTCGAAATGCTCGGGCTTGCAGAACGCGTCCAGATAGGTGAAGACTGTGTTGCCCTCCACCTTGCCGGGATCGCTCACCTGCAGGTGCCCCGGATCCGTGTACATCCCGCGGACCTTGTTCTTCACCTCCTCGGCGCTGTCCGACAGGTAGATACAGTTGCCCAGCGATTTGCTCATCTTCGCCTTGCCGTCCGTGCCGGGCAGGCGCAGGCAGGCCGCGTTGTCAGGCAGGAGGATCTCCGGCTCCGTCAGCGCCGGGCCGTAGGTCGTGTTGAACTTCCGCACGATCTCGCGCGTCTGCTCGATCATCGGCTCCTGGTCCTCGCCCACCGGCACCGTCGTGGCCTGGAAGGCCGTGATGTCCGCCGCCTGGCTAATCGGGTAGCAGAAGAAGCCCACCGGCGTGCCGGCCTTGTTGTCGGCCGCGTCGGAATCGTTGAAGCCGCGCAACTGGATCTCCTGCTTCACCGTCGGGTTGCGCTGCAGGCGCTGCACCGTCACGAGGTTCATATAGTAGAACGTCAGCTCCGTCAGCTCCGCCACCTGCGACTGGATCAGGATGTGGCTCTTGGCCGGGTCCAGGCCCGCCGAGAGGTAGTCCATCGCCACTTCGATGATGTTCTGCCGCACTTTTTCCGGATTGTCGGCGTTGTCCGTCAGGGCCTGCGCGTCCGCGATCATAATATAGATCTCATCGAACTCGCCGCTGTTCTGCAGCTCCACGCGGCGCCGCAGCGACCCCACGTAATGCCCTATGTGAAGGCGACCGGTGGGCCGGTCGCCTGTGAGGATGATTTTCTTCTTGTCCATTAGTCTTTCACTGCTTTGAGCGCCTCGCGCACCTGCGCCTCGATCTCGTCGCACAGCTCGACGTTGTCCTTCAGGAGCTGCTTCATCGCCGCCTGGCCCTGGGCGAGCTTCTCGCCCTGGTAGCTGAACCAGCTGCCGCTCTTGTGGATGATGTCGAACTCGACCGCGAGGTCGGCGATCTCCGCCGCGTGGCTGATGCCCTCGCCGAAGACGATGTCGAACTCCGCCTTCTTGAAGGGCGGGGCCATCTTGTTCTTGACGACCTTCACCTTCGTGCGGTTGCCGGTGGCCTCGTCGCCGTCCTTGATCTGGGTGGTGCGCCGCACGTCCAGGCGGACGGAGGCGTAGAATTTCAGGGCGTTGCCGCCCGTGGTGGTCTCGGGATTGCCGAACATCACGCCGATCTTCTCGCGCAGCTGGTTGATGAAGATGCAGCAGGTGTTCGTCTTGGAAATGTTCGCCGTGAGCTTGCGCAGGGCCTGCGACATCAGGCGGGCCTGCAGGCCGACCTTGTTGTCGCCCATCTCGCCCTCGATCTCCGCCTTCGGCGTCAGGGCCGCCACGGAGTCGATCACGACGATGTCGATGGCGCCGCTGCGGATGAGGTTGTCCGCAATCTCCAGCGCCTGCTCGCCGTTGTCCGGCTGGGAAATCAGCAGGCTGTCCAGGTTCACGCCCAGCGCCTGCGCATAGGTCCGGTCGAAGGCGTGCTCCGCGTCGATCATCGCCGCGATGCCGCCCGCCTTCTGCGCCTCCGCGATCGCGTGGATCGCGAGCGTCGTCTTGCCGCTGGACTCGGGACCATAGATCTCGATGATACGTCCGCGGGGATAGCCGCCGATGCCGAGCGCGTGGTCCAGCGCCACCGAGCCGCTCGGGATCACCTGAACGTCCCAGTCGGGCTGCTCGCCCAGCTTCATGATCGTGCCCTTGCCATAATCTTTCTCGATCTTGTCGATCGTCGCCTGCAAGGCCTTCAGTTTCGCCGCATTCACCTCCGCGGCCTTGTTCTCTTCATTCGCCATAGTGGTTTTGAATTAAATCGTTAAACATTTTTGACAGTTTACCGACTCCTGCCTCGGCAGCTTTTCCAAAGCAAACAAAGATAAGAAAAAAAACGTTCGGTACATACACGCCGACACACAAAGCCGGGAAAGATGTGGTGTTTTTTACAATGATTTCACAATCAATAAATTACAGAATGAACCCGCACAAAAAAGAACAGGTTCATCTTGTAAAACACTGGAGAATAACAATTTATGAAAAACAGTGCAAGTCGGAAGGGAAATGAATCGCCGCCGTACCGATGCCATTTTTTTTACTAAATTTGCATTGATGAAAGAAATACTGCTTGGGATGACGCTCGGGGAGCTGAAGCAGGCCGCGGCGAGCTGCGGGCTGAAGCCCTTCGTGGGGGCGCAGCTCGCGGACTGGCTGTATGCCAAGCGGGCGACGTCCTGGGACCGGATGGTCAACATCTCCAAGGCCGCGAAGGAAGCGCTCCAGGAGAAATACGACCTCGGCATCTCCCGGCCCGTCGGCAGCTCCATCTCCACCGACGGCACCAAGAAGTATCTCTTCGAAGTCCATCCGGCAACTGGAAAGGTGCCGGCGGCCGATATGAAGAAAGGCCTGTCGGAAGGGATGGCAGATGGGAACGGTGCAGGCGGGCCCGCGTGCAAAAAGGAGTATATCGAGGCGGTGATGATCCCCGAGGAGGACCGGAAAACCCTGTGCGTCAGCTCCCAGGCGGGGTGCAAGATGGGCTGCAAGTTCTGTATGACGGGCCGCCACGGCTTCCACGGGCAGTTGGACGCGGCGGACATCCTGAACCAGTTCCTCAGCATCGACGAAGCCGCCGACCTCACCAACACCGTCTTCATGGGGATGGGCGAGCCGCTGGACAACTACGACGCCGTGGCCCGCGCCATCGAGGTCCTGACGGCGCCGTGGGGCTTCGCCTGGAGCCCCAAGCGCATCACCGTCAGCACGATAGGCGTCCTCCCGACGCTCAAGCGCTACCTCGACGAGCAGCGCTGCCACCTCGCCGTCAGCCTCCACAACCCCTTCCCCGAGGAGCGCCTCGAGATGATGCCCGCCCAGAAGGCGTGGGACATCCGCGACGTGCTCGACCTCATCCGCCAATACGATTTCACCGGCCAGCGCCGCGTGAGCTTTGAATACACGATGTTCGCCGGGTTCAACGACGACAAGCGCCACGCAGACGCCCTCATCCGCCTGCTGCGCGGCCTGGAATGCCGCGTGAACCTGATCCGATTCCACCGGATCCCGGATTTCCCCTACGACTGCGCCTCCGACGCGGCCATGGAGGCCTTCCGCGACCGGCTCAACAACCACCAGATCCTATGCACCATCCGTTCTTCGCGGGGCGAAGACATCCTGGCCGCGTGCGGGATGCTCGCCGGGCAACATACCTCTGCGGACTAGCGCTGCTGCTGTCCGCCTTCAGCCTGCCCGCCCAGACCTACCCGAACGGCCTGTCGGCGGACAGCGTCGATCCGCGCACCGACGCCGTCGTAATCCGCGAGATCAAGCGGAAGCTGGACAGCGTGCGCCGCGTGGAGCACCGTCCCCTGGTGGGTGTGGTGCTGTCCGGCGGCGGCGCAAAAGGGGCCGCCGAAGTCGGCGCGCTGAAGTATATCGAGGAACTCGGCATCCCCGTCGACTTCGTCTGCGGAACGAGCATCGGCGGCCTCGTGGGCGGCTTTTACGCCATGGGCTACCGCGCCGCCGACCTCGAGGAGCTGTTCCGCACGCAGGACTGGAGCTATATGCTGACCGACCGCGTGTCGGCGGAATATATCCCGTATTCGACCAAGATGGACCGCGCTGCCTACCTGCTCACGTTCCCCTTCCACCGGCCGAAGCGGCAGAAGGAGGAGGCGGTGGAATACACCCTCCGCGACCGGGTGCGCAAGGAGATTGGCGAACGGGCCCCGGAGCGCGCCGGGACGACCGAACTGATGCGCTCGCTGCCGTCCGGCTACGCCTACGGCTTCAATGTCCATAACGTGCTGTCCTCCATGTCCGTAGGCTACCAGGACAGCATCTCTTTCGCGCGGCTGCCCATCCCCTTCGTCTGCGTGGCGGGCGATATGGTCAGCTCGAAAGCGAAGAACTGGGGCAGCGGCTCCATCACCACGGCCATGCGCTCGACGATGTCCATCCCGGGGCTCTTCAACCCCGTCCGTACCGGCGACATGGTGCTGGTGGACGGCGGCGTGCGCAACAATTTCCCGGCGGATATCGCCCGGGCGGTGGGGGTGGACTACCTGATCGGCATCGAGCTCTCCGACGCGCGGCCGGAGTCGGAGGACATCAATAACATCGGCGACATCCTGAGCCAGTTCATCACGATGCTCGGCACGGACTCCTTCAACAAGAACGTGGGCAAGAGCGACGTCTTCATCAAGCCGGTCCTGACCGAATACAATATGCTGAGCTTCAACGAGGAAGCGGTGGACACGATGCTGCAGCGCGGCTATGACGCCGCGGCGGAGCAGCGCGAGGGGCTGCTGGCCATCCTGGCGAAGGTCGGCGCCGCGAAGGGGAGCACCTCCGCCGAGCACGCCACGAACATCGCCAAGACGGCCGTGCAGCTGTGCGCCATCGACTACGACGGGATCAGCGGCGCGGAGGCGCGGCGCGTGGCCCGCATCGCGGGGCTGGATGTGGCCGCACCGCTCAGCCGCCAGGACATCGACGCGGCGATGTGCCGCCTGCAGGCCTCCGGCGCCTTCGAGACGGTCACCTATTCCCTGTACGGCGCGCAGGAGCCGTACAGGCTGGTCTTCCACTGCACCCCCGCGCCGGTGCACTCCTTCGGACTCGGCCTGCGCGCCGACACCATCGAGGGCGCTTCACTGCTGGTCGGCATCGGGCTGAACACGCACCGCCTGGCCGGCTCCAAGGTCGATTTCCGCGCGCGGCTGGGGCAGAACCTCAAGTTCGCCGCGCACTACGCGCTGGACCTCTTCGACTGGCCGACCTTGAACTTCACCGCGTCGCTCGCGCGCTACCGCGGGCATCTCGGCGCCTTCGACGACCGGCTGAAATACGACGTCGCGTACCTGACGCACCGGGAGGATTTCTTCATCTCCGGACTGAACTGGACGAGGATGGACATCCGCGCGGGCTTCGCCCACAAGGGCTACCACCTCTCACCGAACACGCCGTTCGCGCGCTCGCTGCAGGAGGAAGGCATCTCCCTGAATTCCAACTATATAGGCCCGTATATGCAGGGCGTGCTGTACACCTTCGACGACACCTATTTCCCGAACCGGGGCGTGTCGCTGAAGCTGCGGGCGGACTACGATTTCCTGCAGCTGGGCGTTCCGAATTTCACGCCGGTGCTCAGCATGGGGATGGACCTGCGCGCGGCCATTCCGCTCGGCGGCAACTGGACGCTGCTGCCGGACGTGCACTTGCGCGGCATCTCGCACTTCGGCGAGGAGATGGTGGACGGTCTGTTCCACACGAACTTCGTCGGCGGGGCGCTCGCGGGGCGCTATGCCGACGACCAGGTGCCGTTCTTCGGAACGAACACGCTGCTTGCGGCGGGCGACTTCCTCATCGACTCGATGCTGGAGCTGCGCTGGCGACCGCTGGGGAACCTGTATTTCAGCGCTTTGGCAGGCGCGCTCTCCTACGACGACCGCCTCGGCGACCTGTTCCGCAGCCTGCGGCCGGACATCTGGGCGCTCGGCCTGGAGGGGGCGTACGACACCTTCGCCGGGCCGGTGAAACTGATTCTGCACTGGTCGAACATCCAAGGCTGGGGGGCGTACATCTCGTTGGGATTCGATTTCTAAGTCTATGATTCTATGACGGAACGGGAGAAACAGGTCTACGACGCGCTCTCCGCGCAATGCGCGAAGCGGGAATACTGCGTCGCCGACATCCGCCGGAAAGCGCTGCAGCGGCTGTCGCAGGATCCTTCGGTGGCGCCTGGTTCTGCTTTGGGCCGGGGTTCTTCGGGGACGCCTGGTTCTGCTTTGGGCCGGGGTTCTTCGGGGACGCCTGGTTCTGCTTTGGGCCGGGGCGCGGTGGCTTCCGGATCTGTGCGGGCTTCCGGGGCCGCGGTGGCTTCCGGGTCTGCGCTGGCTTCCGGGCCCGAGCGGGTCTCCGGGGCGGCGTTGGCGGGTGCCGTGTCTTCTGCGGAGGCGGTCGTCGCGGCGCTGGTCGCCGACGGCTTCGTGGACGACCGCCGCTACGCCGCCGCCTTCGCCCGCGAAAAGTCCGCGCTCTCCGGCTGGGGCCCCGTGAAGATCCGCTCCGCCCTCCTTGCGCGCGGCGTCGCGCGGGACGCCGTGCTGGAGGCGCTGGAGGCCGTCGACCCCGAGCGCGCCGCCGCCAAGCTCGAGAAAGTCCTCGAAACCAAGTGGCGCGCGCTCCGGGACGACCCCCAGGGCCGTCTCAAGCTCATCCGCTTCGCCCTCTCCCGCGGCTACGACTACGACCCCATCCGCCCCCTCGTCGAACGCATCACCCGTCCCTCCGAAGACGACTAACCCCATCCTTCTCCTGGCCCGTTTTTTACAAATCATTACAATACAGCGTTTTACAGAATAAGCCTGCACAAAAACACACAGGTTCATTCCACAATTTATTCTACCACAGACACTTAAGTAAAACGGCTAATCCGCAAAATGAAGGAATCGAGCCACCTGTTTTTCATTTGCGGTCGTTTGCTGCAAGAAATATTGCGCCAAACGGATCTGCCGCTCCTCCGGCAAATGCAAAAAAGGCAATCCGGCACCTAATAGACCATGCCGCTTGACAAGTGAACACATTTCTCGGTATGGAATATCCGAAAAAGGCTCGAACACCTCACCTACATCAAACTCTTTTCCGGTTGTCAGCTCTGTCGCCTGCATCATCTTTTCCAAACTTCCAAACAATTCTTCACAGGTCCTCCTATCAAAAAAGAAATATCGCTGAATGATAAAGTCTGTCAACTGCTCTCTTTCTTCGTCATCGAGGTTCGAGAATAGATGATGAAGGAAATTATACCTCAAATAGCGCCCACAGCGGAATTCATGCTCCACTAAATGAATGGCGTCGACCAACGGTTTCCGGCTATAACGAATAATCGGACGTCGGGAGAACGGGTAATCATTTTCATAATACGGGAGAAAAGTCCATCTGTCATCCCGGGCTCTGGCAACCAGCTTTTTCTCCACCGGATTATTACAAATATATATCAGACAGGACCGTTTATCCTTATCACTCCTTTTTGGAGCGCTACCATACTTTCTGGCAAACACCGGCCCCTTCAGACCCGTTTCGCGGTTGAATTCCCGGGCAAACAATGAAGATAAATCGTGTTCGTAGGATGACAATTGAACAATGTCCTCCGCATAGATTCCTTCATGTGCGTGGGTGTACATATGGCTGGTTACCAATATGCGCAGGGAGTACCTTCGGGACAAAACGGATTGGAGGGTATAGTATACCAAGTGGTCAATCGGGCGGTAGAATAGGACTCCACCGTTTTGAGTAATCTTGTAAGTATGTTGTAACGCCTCCTCCGCAAACCTTCTTTTCCTTTTGTCGTTTTTCATAAGTATCTATTTGTTAATTGGTTACATATTATACCTGTCACTTTTTACACAGGTTCATCCTGTAACTAATTGTCATACATCTCACTAAGAAATACGCCCGCATTGTGTTCGGGTGCCCCATCCGCACAGCGGGGCTGCTACGGCGGGGCGATGGCGCAGCGGGCGAGGCGGGCGGCGTCCTCCGGCGGGAGGATGCCCGCCTCGCCCAGCGCCGCCACGGTCCAGCCCTCGCGCGGCGTGTGGTCGCGGAAGAGCACGATGGAGCGGGCCGCCTGGCGCGAGCGGATGTAGGGGTGGAGGCGGAGCGAGTCCGCGGGCAGCGACCACAGCGCGAACGGCGCCGGCGGAGAGCAGTACACCAGATCGCTGAGCGCGTCATACTTCTCGCGGTCAAAGTGGTAGATATCAAGCAGTTGTTCCGGGAAAGAATAGCCACCCAGCTCCGCGCGGTACGCCAGGATCCGCGTCGCATACCACGGCCCGATCCCGGGCAACGCGTCCAGCGCCGCCGAGTCCGCGCGGTTCAGGTCCAGCCGCGGAATGTCGATGTAGCGCTCCAGCCGCCGGTACACCGAATCGCCGACGACGAACGATTTCGCGAAGTCCGCCTTCCGCCTGAACCGCCCGCCCTTCGCGCGGTAATTGTCTATCGCCTGCGCCTGTTTCTCGCTGAAACCCAACCGCTGCAGGTCCTCCACCGACACCGTATTCGGATTGAACCGGAAACTCTCCACCCGCCGCGTCTCCCGCCGGAACGACTCCACGTACGCCGAGTGCTGCGCATTATGGCGTTCCACACCCCCGGACGGATTATCCGGATCGGGAGTCCTCCCGACCGGTCCTGATGGGCCGGGGGAATACACGAACACCGTGTCAGGCCTGTCCCGATTCGCCTCCAGCCTCATCCGCGCCGCGCGCGTCACGAACAGCGCCGCCTGATAGCCGACGATCAGGAAGGCGAGCGCGATAGCCCCCACCTTGAACGACGCCGCCGACGGCCGCCTCTTGTCATCCTTATTTTCCTTGTCGTCCTTATTTCCGGTCGTCAACCACGAAACAGACGGTTTCTCCCTATCCGAATCCTTGTTATTCATCGTTCTCGCGGCCGTCCGTTTCCACTCCGGGAGTTCCCCGGACACACGAACGCCACCCGCAAGATCGCAAAGAAAAACCGAACTATCCCCCGATTAATCGTTTAACTGCAAGCAAAAAAATACCTTTCCAACAGTAAAATAAATCTTACTGCCGTTTCAAAATCCCAAAACACCTTTCCTGTGAGCCAGAACTTGTTCAGTATGAGTATATTATCATTTTGTACTACCCCTAGAATGAGGGTAGTATAAAAAGTCAAATTTCAGATATACAACAAGTTACAGCTCACAGCAGGCGAGGCGGGAGACGGGAGCGGAAGCGGGGATGAAGGGAGCGGGAAAGAAAAGCTACTCGTCCTTGTACTTGTTCCGGTGCTCGCGGGGGCCGTCGGGACGGGCGCCGCCCACCACGACGACGATCTCCCCCTTGGGCTCGACCGCCTGGAAATGCGCCAGCACCTCCGCCAGCGACCCGCGGACGTGCTCCTCGTGCACCTTCGAAATTTCCCGGGCGACCGAGCACGAGCGCTCGGGCCCGAACGCCTCCGCGAACTGCTCCAGCGTCCGGACGAGCCGCCGCGGGGACTCGTAGAACACCATCGTCCGCGGCTCCGCGGCCAGCGAGGCCAGCAGCGTCGCGCGCCCCTTCTTGACCGGCAGGAACCCCTCGAAGCAGAAACGGTCGCACGGCAGCCCCGACGACACCAGCGCCGGGATGCACGCCGTCGCGCCCGGAAGCGTCTGAATTTCAATCCCTTCCGCGGCGCACTCGCGCGCCAGCAAGAACCCCGGATCGGAGATCCCGGGCGTCCCCGCGTCACTCACCAGCGCCACCCGCTCGCCGGCCATCAGCCGCTCGCGGATCAGCGCCACCGTCTGGTGCTCATTGAACTTATGATGCGAGAGCAGCTTCTTGCCGCCGATCGCGAAATGCTGCAGCAGCACGGCGCTCGTCCGCGTGTCCTCCGCGAGGATCAAATCGGCCTCCTGCAGCACCCGGACGGCCCTGTAGCTCATATCTTCGAGGTTGCCGACCGGCGTCGGCACGATGTACAAAATTCCTTTTGCGCCCATACGCATCCGCAGCAAAATTGCTATCTTTGTGCAACCACAAATTTAAGCAATGTTTTCCGAGAATCACAAAAAATCCGGCTGCATCGAGGTCGTCTGCGGCTCCATGTTCTCCGGCAAGACCGAAGAACTGATCCGCCGCCTGCGCCGCGCCCAGTTCGCCAACCAGCAGATCGCCATCTTCAAACCCGTCATCGACAAACGCTACTCCGACGTCGAGGTGGTCTCGCACGATTTCCATAAAATCACCTCCACCCCTGTCGCCACCCCCGTCGAGATGCTCGAAAAAATCGGCCCCGACGTGCAGGTCGTCGGCATCGACGAGGCCCAATTCTTCGACGAGACCCTCGTCGAAGTCTGCCAGACCCTCGCCAACCGCGGCGTGCGCGTCATCGTGGCCGGCCTCGACACCGACTACCTCGGCCAGCCCTTCGGCCCGATGCCGCGCCTGATGGCCGTCGCCGAGGACGTCCAGAAGGTGCACGCCATCTGCGTCCGCTGCGGCGCGCTCGCCAACCACTCGCACCGCCTCAGCAAGAGCCACGACCTGGTCCTCCTCGGCGAGAAAGACGTCTACGAGCCCCTCTGCCGCGACTGCTTCAACGCCGCCCGCGCGGGAGAGGAGAAGCTTTAGTCCCAGTTGTTTGCATGCTGGCCGTTTTTCATATTTATTTATGATTCAGCAACTTGCAGAATAAACCTGTCCGTTTCTGTGCGGGTTTATTCCATAATCGCCACATTATTAAGCAATTAGGAAAAACAACCTCCTGAGCATCATGAAGGAGAGCAGAATTCTTCAGGACTACCGCTACTATCTGCGGATGGAGCGCCGGCTGTCGCCGAACACGGTGGCGGCCTACGGGCGCGACGTCGCGGAGCTGCTGGCCGCGCTGGACCTGGCGCCGCGGGCGATAAGGACGGAGGATATCGAGCGGTACCTGGCGGGCAGGGCGGCAGGAGATTCGCCGGCCGTCCTTCGACAAGCTCAGGAACCGCCGGCGAATGGCGGGACAGCGAAAGCGCCCGGCAAACCCGCGCCGCTATCCAAGCGCAGCCAGGCGCGGCTGCTCAGCGCGCTGAAATCCTTCTTCGACTGGCTGGTCCTCGAAGGCGAGCGCCCCGACAACCCCTGCGACCGCATCGACGCCCCCAAACTCGGCCGCTACCTCCCGGAGGTCCTCTCCGTCGAGGAGGTCACCGCAATTCTCGACTCCGTCGGCGACAAAACCTGGATGGACCTCCGCGACCGCGCCATCCTCGAAATCCTCTACGGCTGCGGCCTGCGCGTCTCCGAAGCTTGCGACCTGCTGATCTCGCACGTCTACCTCGCGGAGGGCTTCGTGCGCGTCGTCGGCAAAGGCGACAAAGAGCGCCTCGTCCCCCTCGGCGAGGTGGCCGCCGATGCCTTCCGCGCCTACCTCGACGTCCGCCCCCAGGCCGCCGAGCCCGCCTTCGACGACGTCGCCTTCCTCAACAAAAACGGCCGCCCGTTGAGCCGGGTGGCCATTTTCAATCTAGTAAAAAAGCAAGCGCTGATCGCCGGCGTCCGCAAGGAAATCTCCCCCCACACCTTCCGCCACTCCTTCGCCACGCACCTCATCGAGAACGGGGCCGACCTCCGCGTCGTGCAGGAAATGCTCGGACACGAGTCCATCCTCACGACCGAAATCTACACGCACATCGACACCGCCACCTGGCAGGCCGCGATCCTCGCGCATCACCCGCGGCGGTAACCCGCGCGGCAGCAGGACGGCCTTGGCGGGACGGCTTGCGCCGCCGCCTGCGGCCGCTACTCCCCGTACCTTCCCTCCACGACGCTCCAGTCGACGATCTGCCACAGCGCCTTCAGGTGGTCCGGCCGGCGGTTCTGGTAGTCCAGATAGTACGCGTGCTCCCACACGTCGAAGGTCAGCAGCGGCTTGAAGCCGTGCGCCACCGGATTGTCCGCGCCCGCATACTGCGCGATCGACAGTTCCCCGGCGGCATCCGCCTGCAGCCACACCCAGCCGCTCCCGAACAGCCCCGCGCCCTTCGCCACGAACTCCGTCTGGAACGCCTCGAACGACCCGAACTGCTTCGCGATCTGCGCCGCCAGCGCCCCCTTCGGCGCGGCCCCCTTGGAGTCATCCCCGACCTGATCGGGGATCCCCTTGAACTGGGTGAAGTATAGATTATGATTCAAAATCTGCCCGGCATTGTTGAACACCCCGCCGCTCGCCTTCTGCACGATCTCCTCCAGCGGCAGCCCCTCGAACGGACTCCCCGGCAGCGCGGCATTCAGATTATTCACATACCCCTGCAGATGCTTCCCGTGATGGAACCCCAGCGTCTTCGCGCTGATCACCGGCTCCAGCGCCTCAGGCGCGTAAGGTAATTCGATAAGTGTAAACATACTATGTGGTCTTTAAACTTGTTACTCTTGCGAAGATAAGCATTTTCCATCACATCGCCAACTACTCCCAAGTGACCAGAAGCGGATCCAGCGGAATCTTACGCGGATGACCGTTATAACCCTGAATCTTGTACTGCTCCGCGACACCTTCCGGCAAGATCGCCTCCAGCCGCGCGTTCAGCACCGACGCCTTCTCGCTGAAAGAATTGTCCTGCAGATTCACCAGGCGCCCGACCCGGGCCGCCACATCCTCCCGTTCCGTATTCGGAGAAATGACGGCATAAATCTCCTCCAGCTCCTGCCTGAACAGCTCCCGCTGCTTCAGCAATATGCCCTCCGGATGGCGCAAAAACAGGATAAACAGCGCCTTAACCAACGGTCGCAACGGCAATTTCGCCCCATCCGGCGTCCCCATCCGTATATTGTACGCGCGATCAATAAATAACCGGACCGGCTCCGGCCTTGACTCCTCCAACTCTACCCCCAGCGCCTTCAGCCGCGCCTGCACCTGCCCCATCAGCGCCAGCAGTTCCTGCGCCTCCATCCGCTCCAGCATCCCCCCGTAATCCGCCTTCGGATCCTCCAGGACCCCGTCCGTCCCGGAAAACAACAGCGCCCAAACCCAACGCGCCTCTATGCCAGCGAATGACTCCATTTCGTCGTTTCTTTCACTACAAATATCGACATTCCTCCCCGAAGAAACAAGAAATTACAAGCTTGTAAACTTTAGGAATTGCCACATTTCCGGCAGACCTTTGCAAATAGAATATGCAACGGGCGCGCAACATACATCGCATCGTCCCCGGCAATCGCCGGGGCGCCTTCTCGTTACCCGGCACGGGCGTCGAGATCGTCCTCAACCCGATGGAGCGCACGCTCTACCGCCTCTTCCTGGCCCATCCGGAAGGCATCCCCGCCGACAACCTCCTCCGCCACTGGCAGGAGCTCAGCGCGCTCTACGAGCAGGAATCCTGTTTCGACGACAAGCCCCTCCGGGACAATGCCCTGGAATCCCTCTGCGCCGAGACCAAAACCATCTTCTACTCCACCGTCTCCCGCATCAAGAAGAAATTCTCCGACGTCCTCGGCGCCCGCAAGGCCGCCCCCTACATCATCCGGCGCACCTCCGCCGGCCTCTACCGAACCCGCGCAACGCTATAACTCATTTTGTGCAGACTTACGAATTCTCGTAACTATCGTACTTCCACCCTATAATTATTTCTGGCATACTCTGCAAAAGAATTGCATTTGTATTGCGTTATCTTCTCTGTCGCCGCGTTATAGATATCCTCCAGCGTCAAAAAACGCAGATTGGCCAGTTCCCCATCGATACCGACATCAAACCGCAAGTCCATCGACTGTGCATTGTACTCGTCCAACTTTCCGTGGCTATGCCCGTGCAACATCACAGACCCCCGCGGCTTCTGGTTCCACGTCACCATCGGATAATGGCACATCACCACATAGAAATCTTCCTTCAAGAATGGCACGGCCGAAGGCCGGAAACGCATCTCCTTAATCTGACAAGAATCCTTAAAGTAATTCTTGTGCGCACGTATTGAGCCATCGTGATTCCCTTCGATCAGGAACTTCCGCCCTGGCAGTTTCTCTAACAACCTATGAGCCGCCTCACTTTTCTGAAACGTCAGATCCCCAAGGATATAAATTGTATCCCGTTTGCCCACCGTGCTGCACCAGAGGTCCAACAGCCACTCATCGCGAGCCACGATGTCCACATTCTCCGAAAACGGGCGTTTCGGTGAATGCTTCAAGATATTTGGATGGCCGAAATGCAAGTCGGCCGTGAAGTAGATTTGGTCCATTCAGCGAGGCTATTAAGGCGACAGGAAGATGATCATAGAATCCGCCAGTTTATCAGGCTTCATCCTATACCGAAGCAGATCGGTAAAGAAATCATACGACAGTAAATCATCTTCTGTCAATGTCTTTGCCTGCGAAGAATCAATCATTATTATTGAAACATGAACCTCACAGAAGAACCTCCTCCCGTCGATCACAATCGGATAGGCATAGTATTGATAACGGTATCCCAGTTCTATGGATTGGAATAGGTAAGACGGTTTCTCTTCAGAGATCTCATAGGCTTCATCTATTGTTTTACCCTTTAAAGCCTCTTCGATTCCCCTTATTTCCTCGGCATCATTCTTCCCAAAGCCAACGATTGAGTAATAACCCTTAATGCAATTAAGCAAATCATCCGGTCTTACCGAATCCGACAACGTGAAATAAACATTATCATCATCTTCGCGGTAATTATAGATCTCCGGGAATAGCTGTTTGATCAGTTCTTCCTTCATCTCCGGAAAAGACTTCCTTTCCCAGCACCGCTCATGGTATTCGCTCTCTATCTGTTGTTTTTCAAAACGATACTGATAAACAATTCCAGTGCTTATATAACGTCCCATAGTATTACGATTAATTGTATTGTGGCCGCGGTGGGATTCGAACCCACGATTACGACATCTGCAGTGTTGCCCTTTAACCACTAAGGTACGCGGCCTGGGCCGGAATTCTTATCCTTCTTCCCGGCCCCCAGGTTGGCCGATAGGATTCAGAGTATTTCAAGTTGATGCTGGTGCGCCCCTGATCTACCATTAATCTAATCCCCCTTATGATTATTCTTTGGAGGGGGATACGGGAATTGAACCCGTATTTGGAGCTATTGTCGTAACACTTAACCTCCGAAGAGCCTATGCTTTGAACCATGAAGCAGATGCTTTGGCACGATGCTGAAGCTCATGCGCATCCTTCCAGGATACAGATAAAGCTGAGTCATTATGCTAACGCTGATCTGCCAATCGGG
Source organism: Bacteroidales bacterium (assembly GCA_017960585.1). Classification (GTDB taxonomy): domain Bacteria; phylum Bacteroidota; class Bacteroidia; order Bacteroidales; family UBA932; genus Cryptobacteroides. The sequence goes on along the minus strand of JAGCYX010000075.1, from coordinate 3,013 downwards.
ATCATTCAGTTCCATAGAAGATATAACCCAGGAGCTTGTCCGAAGCAAGATTCGGGTCCATCGTAGGCGTGTCATTGACTGTCTTCGTTGCCTCAATCACAGCACTCAGCAGTTTACTTATACGCTCCTGAACCAATTGTTTCTGCCTCAACGTCCACTCTCCAGAGAACTTCTGGGACGTATAGGATCCTCGTTTTATCGTAGTCTTAACTTCCTTTGTGATAGGCCGATAGCTGGACGGAAGGTGCTCCTTGTCAATATTGGGGTCCAGCAGGATCTCCGTATCCGTGATGGTGGTGAAACTGTCGCCCTCCAGGCGAGGCGTCTCGAAGATATCGTCCCGCCCCTGATAATCCTCATTCGCGCTGGCCCTCCAGATCTCGGAACCCGAGCGAACGGGAATGTTCGAGACCAAGTTCTTCAGATTCTCATCCGTCAGAATATTCTTAAGCCGAAGCAACTCCGTCGCAGACAGGCTACCTAGATTAAGTCCGTCCACCACGAACGGCACCCTGGCCGAGCCGGCCGCATTCGTCGCCTCGATGGCGAACTGATCCTTCAGATAAGGTAGCAACGCCTTATCCACCAGCCTCTTGATCTCTTCGGACACCGTAGTAGCCACCACCGTGTGACCCATCTTAGTAGGGTCTTCCAGTTGCCCTTCCGCCGCATGGAAGGTCTTCTTTTCGCCCTTGAATGAAGCGGGATTCCGTTTGAAGAACTCCCCCTGTTTGCGCAGCGATTCCGTGTAAACCGCCCGCTCGTGCTCGGCCTTTGCCAGCGTTACGTTCATCTTTTCCTGTGCCATATCTATATAAGTATTAGTATCCCCCCAACAAGCGGAACCCGGTGGGGACATCCCCGGCATTTCCAAGGGCAAAGTTATGGCACCAAAACAGCCTTTGCAAATCTTTGCAAGGTTTGCAATAATTTGGAAATCAACAAAATATATCCTATAGAAAAACCTTCGACAAAAACAAATCTTTGCAAGGTTTGCAAAGATTTGGAAATCGCCGCCAAAATGCATACAAGGAAAAACGGAGAGTTTTCGCTATCTTTGCCTTCAGCAAAACCGAAAACATGTTCGAGGTCACACCCATTTCCGATACCTGCGAGTCCGGCATCCGCCGGGCCTCCTTCCTCACCTGCGGCGCCGTCTGCTCACAGCAGATCGACATCGAGCTCGAGGGCGACATCATCCGCAGCGTCCAGTACACCGGCGGCTGCCACGGCAACACCCAGGGCCTCTCGGCCCTCGTCGCAGGCATGAAAGAGGCGGACGTCATCGTGCGCCTGCGCGGCATCGACTGCAAGGGGCGCGGCACCAGCTGCCCCGACCAGCTCGCCCGCTCGCTGGAAATGCTGCACTGATGAACGTCCTCCGGACACAGATGCTCGCGCACGCGGACCCGGCCCAGGTGGCGGGGCTCGCGCGCTTCTTCAAGACCGGCCCCGGCCAGTACGGCGAGGGCGACAAGTTCCTGGGAATCAAGGTCCCCGTGACGCGCGCGGTCGTCAAGGACTGCTGGCGGCAGACGAGTTTCGAGGACCTGGAAGAATGCATCGCCAGCGAGTACCACGAACTGCGCCTCGCCGCCCTACTCGCCCTCGTGGAGATCTTCCGGCACGCCAAAAAGGCGCCGGCGCTCCAGCAGCAGTGCGTCGACTTCTATTTGAATCACACCGACCGCATCAACAACTGGGACCTCGTGGACCTCAGCTGCTACCCGCTCCTCGGCGAATGGCTCCTCGACCGCGACCGCACCCTCCTCTACGACCTCGCGCGAGACGGCAAGACCCTCTGGGAGCAGCGCATCGGCATCGTCAGCACCATGACCTTCATCCGCCACGGGCAGCTCGCGGACACCTTCGCCATCGCCGACATCCTCCTGCACCACCCCCACGACCTCATCCACAAGGCCGTCGGCTGGCTCCTCCGCGAAGCGGGAAAGCGCGACAAAACCGCCCTCGAGGCATTCCTACGTCATGCCCGACCCGATCGGGCATCTCTCCCCCGCTACTGGCAGATGCCCCGCACCGCCCTCCGCTACGCCATCGAACGCTTCCCCGAACCCGAACGCCAATCCTACCTCGTCGGCCATGCCCACTGAGCACCACCCCTTCGAACCCTTCCTCCCGGACGGCGCTCGCATCCTCTTTCTCGGCAGCTTCCCGCCCCAGCCCCACCGCTGGTGCATGCCCTTCTACTACCCCAACTGGATCAACGACTTCTGGCGCATCATGGGCCTCATCCACTTCGGCGACAAGAACGACTTCTGCCTGGTTGGGGAAAAGCGCTTTGATGAGGGTGCGATACGGTCTTTTTGTACGAGCGAAGGCCTGGCGTTCTATGATACCGCCTGCGAAGTTAGGCGGCTTCGAGACAACGCTTCCGACGCCTTTCTCGAGGTCGTCACCCCCACTGACATCCCCGCCCTGCTGGCCCGCATCCCGGAATGTCACACCCTCGTCACCACCGGTGAAAAAGCCAGCAGCATCGTCGCCCAGACCTTCGGCTGCCCTATACCGCCCGTTGGAGGCTTTGTGGACATCGGTTCTCACCGCTTCTGGCGCATGCCCTCCACTTCCCGCGCCTATCCCCTGCCGCTGGAAAAGAAGGCTGACGCCTATCGGCAACTATTCTGACTATAGCTCAAAGCCGGCTTTCCTGTCAAAACTTATTTCTTTATCTCTTCCGCAAACATCCTCAGCACCGCCAGCATAACCTCATTGGCCGGCTGAAACTCCTTGTCTTTGATTTGAATCTTCTCATCCCCTTTCTTCCAGCCATATAGATAGCAGTACTGATGGTCATCGTGGTCGCTAAGCCCCACGCCAATCCCGTATTTCTCCTCCAACCGCTCCAAGATCTTGCATACCGTCATCGGTTCGGAAACCTCATCCCGAATGGGATCATAGACGGAATCCTCCAACGGCACGGGCTCATCCAGTTTCAACTGGGCCTCCGGCACCCACGTGGCTAGCGACACTATCTCATCGTACTGCTCCCGCG
>JAGCYX010000074.1 GCA_017960585.1 Bacteroidales bacterium | reverse complement strand
CTCGGCCATATCGGCGTTGGCGTAGCGGTAGCGGACGGCCTTGCCGAGGCGCACGCCGTCGATGATGGAGGCGTGGTTGAGCGCGTCGGAGATGATGGCGTCCTCGGCGGTCAGGAGCGGCTCGAACACGCCGCCATTGGCGTCGAAGCAGGCCGCATATAGAATGGTATCGTCCGTATGGAAATAGGCAGAAATCGCCTTCTCCAGCTCGCGGTGCAGGTCCTGGCAGCCGCAGATGAAGCGGACGGAAGACATGCCGAAGCCGCGCTCGTCCAGGGCCTTCTTCGCGGCGGCGATCAGGCGCGGGTTGTCCGAGAGTCCGAGATAGTTGTTGGCGCAGAAATTCAGGGCCTTGCTGCCGTCGGCCAGGGTAATCTCCGCTCCCTGCGGGGAGCAGATGGTCCGTTCGCGTTTGTAAAGGCCGGCTTCGTCGATGGCCTTCAATTCGTTCTGAAGATGAGATTGAAATTTTCCGTACATAAATTATGTGGTTTTATCACGTTTTCTCCCACAAATTTAATAAATTTGTACGATAATTAATAGCACGATCGCACACACTTATGAAAAATGTTCTCGTCATTGGTTCCACCGGCCAGATCGGCTCGGAACTCACGATGAAACTCCGCAAGATTTACCGTCACGGCCGCATTGTGGCCGGCTATATCCCCGGATCCGCGCCCACGGGCGACCTGCTCGAGAGCGGCCCCGCCGAGCAGGCGAACGTCTGCAACGGGCAGCAGATCGCCGAGATTGTCGATAAATACGACATCGACACCATCTACAACCTGGCCGCCCTGTTGTCCGCCACCGCCGAGCGCCTGCCGCTCAAGGCCTGGGACATCCAGATGAACGGCCTGATCAACATCCTGGAAGTGGCGCGCGAGAAGCATTGCGCCGTCTTCACGCCCTCGTCCATCGGCTCCTTCGGCCCCGACACCCCGCGCGACAACACCCCGCAGGACACTATCCAGCGTCCGACTTCGATGTACGGCGTGACCAAGGTAGCCACCGAGCTGCTGAGCGATTATTATTTCCATAAATATGGCGTGGACACTCGTTCCGTGCGCTTCCCGGGGCTCATCTCCTACAAGACCCTGCCCGGCGGCGGCACCACGGACTACGCCGTGGAGATCTATTATGCGGCCGTCAAGGGCGAAGAATTCGTCTGCCCGCTGGCGCACGGCACCTACATGGACATGATGTACATGCCGGATGCCATCAAGGCCGCCATCAACCTGATGGAAGCGGACCCACGCTACCTGGTGCACCGCAACGCCTTCAACATCGCCTCGATGAGCTTCGATCCGGAAGAGGTCTACGACGCCATCCGCAAACACATTCCGACCTTCACGATGCGCTACGAGGTGGATCCGGTCCGCCAGGCCATCGCGGACTCCTGGCCCAACAAGATGGACGACGTCTGCGCCCGCAAGGAATGGGGCTGGGCACCGTCCTACAACCTCGAGACGATGACCAAGGACATGCTCAAGCACCTGCGGGAAAAACTGCTGTAGACAGTCATCCTTCAACAGGCTGAGGAACCGTCAACAGAAAGAAGCCCGGGGCTGTTGCCTCGGGCTTCTTTCTGTCATCGCGGCATTAGCGGCGGCGACGGCGGTGGGCTTTCTTCTTGCCGCTGACACGGCGGTAAACGGCGTAGCCCACGAGGACGAGGAGCACCGATCCGATGACGATGATCGTGGTCATGTTGGCGTTCTCCCCTTTCACGCGGCTCCACATGGCCACGAGTTCCGGTGTACGGTCGCCCCAATCGTGCTCCATCGCAGAGTGCTCGATGGTGCTGCGGTCGGGATAGAGCACAGGATTCGTGCGGATGGAGTCGGCCTGGGGACCGAAGAAATAGGACAGGTCGATCGGGTCGAAGCTTTCATCGCGGAAGGCGTCGAGCACCTCGAGCGAACCGCTGGTGGAAACGTAACCGGTTTCGACGGTGTTGCGGATGACAATGTCCGGGCGGCACATGAAGTTGATCCAGTAGCTGGCCGCCTTGACGTTCCTCGCATATTTGGGGATGACCCATCCGTCGAACCAGACGGTGAAGCCTTCTTTCGGGTTGGAGAAGCGCAGTTCGACGCCCAGCGGCGCGGCCTGCTCGGCGGTCCAGACGCCGTCACCGCTCCAGTTCAGGCTGATCCAGCCCCGCTCCAGCACCATCTGGTCCTTGCCGAAATCGGCCTCCCAGCCAGCCACGAGGGGCTTGACCTGCTTCATGAACGCTTCCACGTCGGCGATGGCCTCGTCGGAAGAATCATGCATCAGCTCGTCCATCGTGACCTTGCCGCTGCGGAGGTCGTCCTGGCGCAGGAAGCAGATGATCTGGGAGAAGACGTCCCGGGCGGAATCCTTCATGAAGATCTTGTCCGCGAATTTGGGGTTGCGGAGGATGTCCCAGCTGGACGCTTCTTCATCGGTGACATACTTGGCGTTGTAGATGATGCCGGTCGTGCCCCACATGTAGCCGACGGCATAGTCGTTGCCATTCTTTCCGCCGCCTTCCAGTTTGTTGAAGCAATCATGCACGAACGGAGACATGTTGTCGTCGATATAGTTGGGCGTGTCGCCGAAATCCTTGTCAATCGGCACGAGCAGGTCGTTCGTGAGCATACGCTCGATGATATAGTCGGACGGGCAGACGACGTCGAAGTCCTCGTGGCCCTTCTCGATCTTGGAAAGCATCGTCTCGTTGACGTCGAAGGTCTGGTAGATCACCTTGACGGGCTCGCCCGTCTGCTCTTCGTACCACTGCTCGAATTCCTCGATGGCAGTCATGTCCATGTAGTCGGACCAGTTGTAAACCTTCAGGATGTGCTCCCGGTCGGTGGCGCAGCTGCACAACAGGGCAGCGGCCGCCAGGATGGAAAGAAATCTATTCATGTTTTTATTCATTGGCTTTGTTCGTTTTGGCCTGCCGCACGTTGATGATGATCAGCAGGACCAGGATGATCAGGAAAATCAGGGTCATCAGCGGCCGCAGTTCGGGCGTCAGGCCGCCCTTTCGGGCATCCGCGTAGATGTAGGTGGAAAGGGTCTCGAGGCCGATGGTGCCGCGTGTGAAGAACGTTACGGCAAAGTCGTCCAGCGACATCGTGAAGGCCAGGATAAAACCGGAGATCATGCCGGGCCTGAGTTCGGGGACGAGCACTTTCCGGAGCGCCTGTGCGGGCGTGGCGCCCAGGTCGAGCGCGGCTTCATATACGTTCGGATTCATCTGCCGGAGCTTGGGAAGAACGCTCAGAACGACATAAGGCGTTCCGAAAGTAATGTGCGCCAGGATGACGGACACGTAGCCCTGGGTGAAATGCAGGAAGACGAACAGCAGGAAAAGCGAAACACCCGTGATGACGTCCGGATTGATCATCGGGATGTTGTTCAGGAAGCTGACCACCTGCTTCTTGCGGCCCTGCAGGTTGTAGATGCCGACGGCCGCGACGGTGCCGAGCAGCATGGATACGGTGGCGGCGATCAGGGCGATCAGCAGCGTGTTCTCCACGGCGGCGATGAGCGCGGCGCTCCCCTGCATCCTGCCGGCGAACAAATTCGCGTAGAGCTTGGTCGAGAAACCGCTCCAACTGCCCATCACCTTGCTCTCCGTGAAGGAGAACACACCGATGAGGATCAGCGGGGCATACAACAGGATCAGCAGGATCCAGATATAGGTCTTTGCAAGGAACTTCTTCATGCTCTCCTAGATCAGCGCCTCCTCCGCGTCTTTCCGCTCACCGGAGAGCATCGTCGTGATGCCGATGATGATGAGCATGATGAATGCCAGTGCCGCTCCGTAGTTCCACATCGAGGAGTTGATATTTTCCTGGATGATGGTACCGAAGAGCTTGATCTTGTTGTTGGTCAGGAATTCCGAGATGGCGAAGGTGCTCACGGTCGGCATGAAGACCATCAGCACGCCGCTCGAAACGCCGGGAATCGAGAGCGGGACGGTGACCTTCCAAAACACCTTCCACGGGGTGGCGCCGAGGTCCTGGGCTGCCTCCTGATAGGATTTATCCATCTTGGAGAGCACGTTGTAGATCGGGTAGATCATGAACGGCAGATAGTCGTAGACCATACCGAAAAGCAGGGTTCCCTTGCCCAGCGGAATGCCGAGCATGTTGAAGATCTCGGCCGTGGCGAGCGTACGCATCAGCGCGTTGATCCACATCGGCATGATGAACAGGATGATGGTCACGGCGCTGCGGTTCAGCTCCTTGTTGGCCAGGATCCAGGCGGCCGGATAGCCGAGCAGGATGCAGATCAGTGTATTCTCGATGGCCACCTCCAGCGACACGGCGAAGGTGCTGAGCGCATCGGAGTCCGAGAAGAAACGGGTGATGTTGGCCAGCGTGAAATGTCCGCTGCCGTCCTGGAATGCGTAGAGCATCACCAGGAGGAGAGGCAATACCACGAATACGGCCATGAAGACCACGTAGGGAATACTCCAGTGGCTACGCTTCATTCCGCTTGCTGATCTTGAGGTCCTGCGGGGCAATGTTGATACCGACGAGATCGCCCTTGTCCCAGATATCGTTCGTATCGACCCAGACATGGTCGCCGCCCTCCGTAAGGATGGTCAGATGGTAATGGTCGCCCTTGTAGAGCAGAAAATGCACTTCGCCGGCAACGGCACCTTCTTCCTGATGGTCTTCCAGCTCTACTTTCTCGAAACGCACTTCCACCCGGACTTCGTCGCCGGCGGACAGGCCTTCCTGCGGCAGGCATTCGAACACGCCGCCGATCATCTCGACATGCGTGTCGTCCACCATCTTGCCGTCGAAGACGTTGCGGGTGCGCTCCTTGTGCATCACCTGGATGTCGTCCGGGTCGATGTAGAGCATGACCTCGGCCCCAACGGGGTAAGGATCATAATCCTGGATCATGAGTTCATATCCGGTGTCGGTGTCCACCCACATTTCATAGTGGACGCCCTTGAAGGTGCAGGAATTGACCGTGGCCTTGAACTGGCACTTGGCCGGATCCGTGGTGAAGTAGATGTCTTCCGGACGCACCACCACATCCACGGGGACCATCTCGCCGAAGCCCTCGTCCACGCAGTCGAACTCGTGCTTGATGAAGGCCACACGGCGGTCGCGCATCATCTTGCCTTTCAGGATGTTGCTCTCGCCGATGAAGTCGGCCACGAAGCAGTTGACAGGCTCGTTGTAGATGTCGATGGGGGTGCCGATCTGCTGGATCTTGCCTTCGTTCATCACGACGATCGTGTCGGAGAGCGTCAAGGCTTCTTCCTGGTCGTGCGTGACGTAGATGAAGGTGATGCCCAGCTCTTTGTGCATCTCCTTGAGCTCGATCTGCATGTCCTTGCGCATCTTGAGGTCGAGGGCCGCCAGGGGCTCGTCGAGCAGCAGGATCTTGGGCTGGTTGACCAGCGCGCGGGCGATGGCCACACGCTGCTGCTGGCCGCCGGACAGGGAATCGACGTCACGCTCCTCGTAGTCCGACATACTCACGAGTTTGAGCACCTTCTTCACGCGCCGCTCGATCTCGTCTTCCGGAACTTTCTGCAGTTTGAGTCCGAAAGCGATGTTGTCATAGACATCCAGGTGCGGGAACAGGGCGTAGCGCTGGAAGACCGTGTTGAACGGCCGTTTGTACGGCGGGATGCCGGAAATGTCCTTGCCGTCGAGCAGGATCTCACCTTCGTCCGGAGCCAGGAATCCGGCGATCAGACGCAGGGTGGTGGTCTTGCCGCAACCGGAAGGCCCCAGCAGCGTCACGAATTCACCTTTCCGGACATAGAGATTGATGTCGTCGAGGACGGTCTTGTCTCCGTATCGCTTGCTGACGTGCTTGAGGTCGATGATGTGCTCTTCGCTTGCCATTCCCCTACCAGAGATTGAAAGTCAGGTCGTAGCGGGCGCCCACATTGAAGGAGAAAGCTTCCAGGAGGGAGTCGTAGGCAACATAGGCATGCAGACGCAGGGCATCGGAGTCGCGCAGCGGGAAGAACTCGGCGATGGCGCCGGCGTTCCACCAGCTGGGAATCCATTCCTTAACATCCTCCGGCCTGTAAATGTAATTGCCCTGCAGGGCCAGGTTCCAGCGCTCGGACGGGGCGTAGTCCACGCGGCCGTGGAAGGTACTGCCTTTCAGCAGGCCGTAGCTGCTGGGAGCGTATTCGAAAGTGGTGAGGCGGTCCAGGACAACGAGGTTATGCTCATAACCGACGCCGGCGGTGTTGGACCAGTCCAGGCAAATGCTCCAGTCATCGAAGTCGAACGCATTGCCCAGCGAGACCAGGAAGTCATAATCGCGCGGGGTGGAGCCGTACGGATTGCCTTCGCGGCCCAGGACGGAAAAGCTCCAGGTCGGCAGGAACCAGTCGTACTGGCCGATCCACTGGGCTGACCAGGACCACAGGCCGCTCCCGAAGGGGCGCTCGCCGAAGGGCGAGGTGGTCATCTGGAGGCTGAACGTCGACATCTCGGAAGGCGTGGTGTAAGCCACCGTGCCACCCCACTGATAGCAGGCCAAATCGTTCCAAAGCGGCGTGGCGAGGCCCGTGTAGACGTCCCAGTCGTCAGCGTCGTATTCGTGACCGTCCGTGGTGATGCACTGCTTGCCCAGGGTGAAGGTCCAACCGCCGAAAGACAGGTCGACATAAGCCATGTCGATGAAATTGGTGGTGTTGGAGTAGCCGAGGCCCTTGAATTGCTCGAAGGGATCGGCATCTTCGCCCAGGAAGGAGTAGCCGCTGAACCAATGGTTCTGCAGCGTCCAGGAGAAGTGCTCCGAGGCGGAGCCGGTGAAATAAGTGTAAATTGAAGAATTGCCGAGGGTGAATTCCGGTTCGCTACCGAAAACGGGGTTCAAGTCCAGACGGGCAACAACGGAGAGCTCGGCATAATTACCGAGATCGTCAGCCTCTTGCGAGTGCGCAAGCAAGCCGAGCAGCAGCGCTGCGATCGATAAAAGGTATTTCTTCATTTCTAACCATAAAAAAGGGTTGGTAATAACTACGGCGCAAAGTTATACAAAAATTCAGTATTTTTGTGTTTCGACTGTTAATTTATCACCCTATGTACGATTTTGACGAGATCATTGACAGGCGTGGTACGCGCTGTATAAAATATGACACCTTGCGGGAACATTTCGGTCGCTCCGACCTGAACGCCCTGTGGGTCGCGGACATGGATTTCCGTACGCCGGAATTCATCCTGGACGCGCTCCGGCGGCGCCTGGACCATCCGGTGCTGGGCTATCCGACCACGGGAGATGATTATTTCGAGATCGTCTCGCGCTGGGTGGCGGACCTGCATGGCTGGCAGGTGCCTGCGAAGGATTTCCGTTATGTGCCGGGCATCGTCAAAGGCTTCGGTTTCGCCGAACGCTGTTTCCTGCAGCCCGGCGACAAAGTGATCATCCAGAAACCGGTCTACCATCCCTTCCGCATCGTGGCGGAAGAGAGCGGTTTCGAGGTGGTGAACAATCCCCTGCGGCCGGTGTATGATGCGGACGGCTTCCTGCAGACCTACGAGATGGATCTGGAGGATTTGGAGCGCAAGATCGACGCCCGTACCAGAATGCTGATCCTGTGCAATCCCCACAACCCCGGCGGGGTGTGCTTCCCGGTGGAAACGCTACACGCCCTGGCGGAAATCTGCGAGCGCCACGGCATCATCGTCGTTTCCGACGAAATCCATTGCGAGATGCTCCTGAATGGCGCGCAGCACCATCCGTTCGCCTCGGTCAGCGAGGCCGCCGCCCGCTGTGCCATCACCTTCATGGCGCCGTCCAAGACCTTTAATATCGCGGGGGTGGTCAGTTCGTATGTCATCGTCCAGAATCCGGAGATTGCAAAACCCTTCTTCAAGTACCTGGAGTCCAACGAGACGGACTATCCGCCCATCTTCTCCGCCGAGGCCACTCGTGCCGCCTACACCGAAGCCGGCAAGGCCTGGCGCGCGGAAATGCTGGCGTACGTGCAGGGGAATATCGATTTCGTGGACGGCTGGCTGCGGGCGAATCTCCCGCAGGTCCGCGCCGTGCGCCCGCAAGCATCGTTCCTGGTGTGGCTGGACTGCCGCAAGCTCGGACTCCCCCAGCCCGCCCTTGTCGACCTGTTCGTGAACAAGGCGCGTCTGGCACTCAACGACGGCACGGTCTTCGGCCCGGAAGGCGAAGGCTTCATGCGCCTGAACGCCGGTTGCCCCCGCTCCCTCCTGCAATCCGCCCTGGAATCCCTCGCCGCCGCTCTCGGGCGCTGAACCCCATTATTGACAATCAGGTAGTTACCAAATGACTCCGGGCAAAAAGCCCGGAGTCATTTGGTCAGTCGTTGATAATCAGCGATGGCTTATTTGACGTAGAAAGACCCGCCGGCGCCGACGCCGTAAGCGTGGAGCTTGCCGTAGGAGCCGCCCTGGTAGTCTTCAGCCCAGGACACGCGGTTGGCCATCTTGCCATATTCGGTCTTGACAATCGCGTAGCCGTAGATGACCCGGCGGATCGGCGTTCCCAGGGCGTTCGTCTCCACTTTCCAGGAATCGCTCGTGATGACGACGTCCACCAGGTCGGTCTTCTTGACCTTTTCGGCTGCGAGGGCCTGGGATTTCAGGGACGCGTTCAGGGCACCGGCCTTGGGCATGGGCTTGAATTCGAGGTTGTCTGGGGAGTTGTTGTCGATGGCCATCTTGACGGTCGAGGAATAGGACAGCGCTCTGTTATAGTACTGGGCGTATTCCTTGGCCATGACGCCAGGTTGGGTTGTCATGCAGTAATCCACCGGGTAGCCTTCGAACAGGATCGCGATGTTCGTCATCAGGTTCTGGTCCCGCTTCGCCATGGCGATCTCGTCGCTGTTCGCAACCTTCGGCTGGTAGTCGGAGGTGCAGAAAAACGCCTTGTTGTCCCGGGAGGTAAAGAGCGTGGTTCTGTTGCCGACGATGCCTTCTTCGCTCGCGGGGATGTTGGTCATGTGCATACCCACGATGAACAGTTGATTCCCTTCGTAATACCACAGACCGTGCTCGTCCTGCTTGAATTCAGCGGAGAAAAGCAGCGAAGTGATCTCGCCGAGTTCGGAGTACAGGGCGGACCAGTTGGCGAGCTCGTTTTCGAGCCTGGTCTTCAGTTCATATTTCTCCTCATACTCCATCTCGTAGGTCCCGTCCTCCAATCCGGCCAGGATACTGCGGTCATATTTCGCGCGGGCGGTCAGCTGTTCGGCCAGTTCCCGCATCTCGTCGTTGGACGCCTTCCGAAGGCCCCACGCAAAATTGGCAATCTGCATGCCGGTGGCATCGTACTGGTTCCAGGAGGGCGTAAGTTTCATCAATTCGGGAACTGCAGGACCTTCCGGAATGGGGGTTTTGCTGACGGAAGCCGCTTTGGAGTTCTGCTCGGAGACAAAGCTGCTCTGGGTTTCCTGATTGTTGCTCTGGCTGTTATTCTGATTGTTTCCCTGGGCGTTCCCTTCCAGCGCGTTGATTGCTGCGCCGGTGGCTTGCTGGGTGGCGCGGGAGACTTCCTGCCGGACGGCGTTCTTGGCCTTCTGCTTGGCCTGGTTAAGTAAATTGCCGAGCTGGGCGTGTGCCGGCGCGCACAGGAGCAGCATCGCGGCAAGAGGAAGGAGTTTGAAAGTGGTTTTCATGGTGTGGTTTTTAAAAACGGACACAAGTTTAGTGATTAATCCGATATTATCCAAATCCGCCAGGAGGCGATGTATCTTGTATTTTATTCTTATATTTGTCTTCCGTATCAACCGCAATGACCAATGAATACAAAGACTCTTACGCTTTTACACTCCAACGACCTGCACGGAGATTTCCTGGCCGAGAAAGTTGACGAGAAGTTGACCGGCGGCGTCTCCATGCTCTCCGGTTACATCTCCAAAGTCAGAAAAGAGGAGAAGAACGTCCTCTACGCCATTTCCGGCGATATGTTCAAAGGCTCCCTGATCGATCAGGAATACAAGGGCATTTCCACCATCGAGATCATGAACCTCCTGGCGCCCGACGTGGTCACGCTGGGCAACCACGAGGTGGACTACGGCCTCGCCCATCTCCTGTTCCTGGAGAAGTGCGCCAAGTTCCCGATCATCAATGCCAACATGTTCCTGACCAGCAACAATACCCGCTTGTTCAACTCCCACAAGATCATCGAGATCGACGGGATGAAGATCATGTTCATCGGTATCCTGACCGAGGACGTCCTGGAGTACACGCGCAACGAAAAACTGATCAGCACGCTGGTGGGCATCAAGGATGCCGCCGAGGAAGTGGGCCGTATCTGCATGGCGTACCAGACCGTCGACATCGACCTGACCGTCCTGTTGACCCACATCGGATTCGACCAGGACAAGGAACTCGCCGCGCAGCTGGATCCGGACTGGGGCGTGGACCTGATCATCGGCGGCCACTCGCACACCCTGATCGACGAGCCCGCCGTTGTGGCCGGCATCCCCATCGTCCAGGCCGCGGTCGGTACGGACCAGATCGGCCGCTTCGACCTGGTCATCGACACGGATACGAATTCCATCGCATCGTATAAATGGCAGCTCATTCCCATCACCGAGGAGAACTGCCCGAGAGACCTTGAGCTCGAGAAGGTCGTGAACGACTACAAGACGATCACGGACGCCGTCTACGACCAGGTCCTGACCCGTCTGGACGGGGTTTATTACCAGACCCGCAGGAACCGGGACGCCGTGCTCGGCCATCTGTTCACCGACATCGTCAAGGATGCCACCGGCGTCGATGTCGTCATGATTTCCAGCGGTGCCATCCGCGGCACCCAGCTCGGAGAGGTCGTCACGAAGGGCGACCTTCGGAAGGTATATCCTTATGACAACAAGGTCGTCGAATTCAAGCTCACCGGGAAGCAGTTCCGCGAGGCCCTGCTCTGGATGCTCCGGGACGAATCGATCGACGCGTCGGACGATGGCGGCGAGTTCTACCATTTCTCCAAGGGCCTCAAGGTCGTCTATATCCAGAAGGAGCATCGCATCGACGTGTTTACTCTCAACGGAAAGCCGATTCAGGACGACGACATGATCAAGGTCGCCATGGGCGACTTCCACTACGCCAACATCGAGAGCTTCCTCCACCTCGACAAGGAAGAAATCAAAAAGAATGGCCGTGTCAAGACCATGTCCTCGTCGGGCTACATCATCATCGAGGAGCGCATGAGCGGCGTACCACTCATCCGCGTGGACAAAGAAGAACGAATCACCATTTTATAGAATAACATGCGTATGAAAGTGCTCAGAATCATACTGTTGGCTGTGCTCGTCGCCGGAGCGGCTGCGTGTGCGCCGAAACAGTCCTCGTCGGAAAAATCCGCGCTTGAAACGATTTTCAGCCGGAAGAGCGTCCGTTCCTATACGGATCAGGCAGTTTCGCAGGAGCAGATTGAAACCCTTCTCCGGGCCGCCATGTCGGCGCCGACGGGCATGAACATCCAGCCCTGGCGCTTCGTCGTGGTCACAGACCAGGCGGTCAAGGATGCGCTGGCGGGCCCTCGCGGCGGCATGATCGCCCAGGCGCCAGTTGTCTTTGTCGTCTGCGGAGAGACGACGATGTCCCGCGCGCCGTTCGGCCAGCCGGATGCCGCCCCCGTGGAAGTGGAGAACGGCAACTGGACGGCCGACTGCGCCGCGGCCACGGAGAACCTGCTGCTCGCCGCCGAAGCGATCGGTCTGGGAGCAGTCTGGACGGCCTGCTACCCCTATGACGACAGGATGAATCCGACCCGCGAGGCACTCGGCCTCCCCGACAACGTGTCTCCTTACTGCATCGTCCCGGTCGGCTATCCCGCCGGCGACGACCAGCCCAAGGACAAGTGGAAACCGGAAAACATCCACTACGACCGCTGGTAGACAAATGTGTTCCTAAAAGGCCTCCCATCTTCACGGGAGGCCTTTTTTTATCCCTGTTCAATTCTGTTCACCACTCGCTGCATCTCATTCTCTGAAAGGAAGATTTGGAGATTTTAAAAAATTTAATTACATTTGCAAAGTTATGTTATGCGTGTGTTACCAGAGCTCCAGACGAGACCGAAGATAGGAGGCGTAGAACCCTCCCACATCCTCGGAAATTCGGTAATCCCTATCCATTATGAATTTTCGCCTAATAATTGCAATTGACAATCTCGGTTTGTCTTGCCATTAGGGGCTTTATTGTATAGAAATGAACATCAACGTCATGGTGGCCGACGAGAGCCACACCCGCTTTGCAGAAGAAATCTGTCAAGAAATCTACATCTCGTCGCTGGAGCGCAAGACCGGTATCGCCAAGCGTACGCCGGAGTACATCAATGAGAAGATCCGGGCCGGCAAGGCCGTGATCGCCGTCTCGGACGAGGGCGAGTTCGCCGGCTTCTCCTACATCGAATCCTGGGGCGGCAAGAGCTTCGTCGCCAACTCCGGTCTCATCGTCGCGCACAAGTTCCGCGGCATGGGCATCGCCAAGCGCATCAAGGAGCAGACCTTCATTCTCTCGCGCAAGCTCTTCCCGGACGCCAAGATCTTCTCCATCACCACCGGCGCCGCCGTGATGAAGATGAACTACGAATTCGGATTCCGCCCGGTCCCCTACACCGAGCTCACCGACGATCCCGAATTCTGGAAAGGCTGCGAGGGCTGCCGTCATTTCGACATCCTTGAGAGCCACGACTACAAGATGTGCATCTGCACGGGCCTGCTGTACGACCCGCAGGAGCACCTGGAGATTCATCACCCGGGTGAATAGATTCCCGATCGGGTCGGGAATGACGAACAGGTAAATATAAGAAAACAGATATGGAACAGAAAAAGAAAGTCGTTGTCGCATTCAGCGGAGGTCTGGACACCTCCTACACCGTGATGTACCTCGCCCAGGAGAAAGGCTACGAGGTCCACGCCGCCTGCGCCAACACCGGCGGATTCAGCGCCGAGCAGCTGAAGACCAACGAAGAGAACGCCTACAAGCTGGGCGCCACCAAATATGTGACCCTCGACGTCACGCAGGAATACTACGCCAAGAGCCTCAAGTACATGGTCTACGGCAACGTGCTCCGCAACGGCACCTACCCCATCTCCGTGTCCTCCGAGCGCATCTTCCAGGGCATGGCCATCGCCCGCTACGCCAACGAGATCGGCGCGGACGCCATCGCCCACGGCTCCACCGGCGCCGGCAACGACCAGGTCCGCTTCGACATGACCTTCCTGGTGATGTGCCCGAATATGGAGATCATCACCCTCACGCGCGACGGCAACCTCAGCCGCAAGGAAGAGGTCGATTACCTCAATGCGCACGGCTTCAACGCCGATTTCACGAAACTGAAGTACTCCTACAACGTCGGCATCTGGGGCACCTCCATCTGCGGCGGCGAGATCCTCGATTCCAAGCAGGGCCTCCCCGAAAGCGCCTACCTCAAGCAGGTCAGCAAGCAAGGCTCCGAGATCCTCAGCCTCGGTTTCGAGAAGGGTGAGCTCAAGAGCGTGAATGGCAAGGATTACGACGACAAGATCGCCGCCATCCAGGCCGTCGAGGCCATCGGCGCTCCGTACGGCATCGGTCGCGACATGCACGTCGGCGACACCATCATCGGCATCAAGGGCCGCGTAGGCTTCGAAGCCGCCGCCCCGATGCTCATCATCGGCGCCCATAAGTTCCTGGAGAAATTCACCCTCTCCAAGTGGCAGCAGTACTGGAAGGACCAGGTCGCGAACTGGTATGGCATGTTCCTGCACGAGAGCCAGTATCTCGAGCCCGTGATGCGGGATATCGAGGCCATGCTCGAGAGCAGCCAGCGCAACGTGAACGGTACCGTGACCCTCGAGCTGCGCCCCTACGGTTTCTCCACCGTGGGCGTGGACTCCCCCGACGACCTCGTCAAGAGCAAGCTCGGCGAGTATGGCGAGACGCAGAAGGGCTGGACGGCCGAAGAGGCCAAGGGCTTCATCAAGGTGACCTCCACCCCGCTGCGCGTCTACTACGGCAACCACAAAGACGAATTCAAAGGCAATGATTAAGGTCGGCATCATCGGCGGCGCCGGCTACACGGCGGGCGAACTCCTCCGCATCCTGGTGAATCACCCGGAGGTGGAGATCGTCTTCGTGCACTCGACCAGCAATGCCGGCAATTACCTTTACGACGTACACGGCGGCCTGTTCGGCGACACGGAGCTGCGTTTCAGCGACAGCTACGACCTGAATGCCGTCGACGTGCTCTTCCTCTGCTCCGCCCACGGCAAGAGCCGCGAGTTCTGGGAGCAGAACGCCATGCCTGCAAGCCTGAAGGTCGTGGACCTGGCGCAGGACTTCCGCGACGAATCCGACGGCTATGTCTATGGCCTGCCGGAGTGGCAGCGCGACAAGATCCGCGCGGCGCGCAAGGTCGCCAACCCGGGCTGCTTCGCCACCGCCATCCAGCTGGCCCTGCTGCCGCTGGCCAAGGCAGGTCTGCTGAAGGAAACCGTCCACGTGACCGCCATCACCGGCTCCACGGGCGCAGGCGTCAAGCCCTCCGCCACCACGCATTTCAGCTGGCGGACCGACAATCTCTCGACCTACAAGGTGTTCGAGCACCAGCATCTGAAAGAGATCTGCCGGAACCTGGCGTTCAACGACATCCAGTTCGTCCCGATGCGGGGCGACTTCGCCCGCGGCATCTTCGCTTCCGTGACGGTGGAAACTTCCCTGACGGGCGAAGAAGCGCTCGCACTCTACAAGGATTACTACGCCGACGCGGCGTTCACCTTCGTTTCCGACCGTCCGGTGGACCTCAAGCAGGTAGTCAACACCAACAAGGCCATCGTGGCCGTGGAGGAGCACGACGGGACGCTCGTCATCTCTTCCGTGATCGACAACCTCCTCAAGGGAGCGTCCGGCCAGGCGGTCCAGAACATGAACCTGATTTTCGGGCTTCCCGAGACAACGGGCCTCAAGCTGAAGGCATCAGCATTTTAGCGCAACATGGAATTATTCGACGTCTATTCCCTCTTCAATGTCACCCCGGTGCGGGCGAAAGGCTGCACCGTGTGGGATGACCAGGGACAGGAATACCTCGACCTATACGGCGGACACGCCGTCATCTCCGTCGGCCACTGCCACCCGCATTACGTGGCGGCCCTGACCGACCAGCTGAACAAAATCGGCTTCTACTCCAACAGTGTCCGCAATCCGCTGCAGGAAGAACTGGCCCGTCGCATCGGGGAAGTCAGCGGCTATGAGGACTACTCGCTCTTTCTGGACAACAGCGGCGCGGAATCCAACGAGAACGCCGCCAAGCTGGCCTCCTTCCACACCGGCAAGGACCGCATCATCGCCTTCCGGCACAGTTTTCACGGCCGCACTTCGGGCGCGGTGGCGCTGACGGACAACCCTGCCATCGTCTCCCCCTTCAATGCGCACCACCGTGTGACTTTCGTCGATCTGAACGATGGCGAGGCCGTGCAGGATGAACTCGCGAAGGGCGGCGTGGCCGGCGTCATCGTAGAAGGCATCCAGGGCTGCGGCGGGATCCACGTCCCGACCAGCGGCTTCATGCAGGCGCTCCGCCGCCTGTGCGACCAGTACGGTGCCGCGCTCATCCTCGACGAGGTCCAGAGCGGCTACGGCCGTACGGGCAAGTTCTTCGCCCACCAGTGGGCCGGCATCCATCCGGACATCATCACGATGGGCAAGGGCATCGCCAACGGCTTCCCCTGCGGCGGCATCCTCATCTCCCCGAAATTCCAGGCCCGCAAGGGCATGCTCGGCACCACCTTCGGCGGCAACTACCTCGCTTGCGCGGGCGCACTTGCCGTGCTCGACATCATCGAGCAGGAAGGCCTGATGGCCAACGCTCTCGCGGTCGGCGAATACATCAAGGAGTCGCTGCCCCAGAGCCCCCGTATCAAGGAAGTGCGCGGCAAGGGCCTGATGCTCGGCATTGAATTCAACGAAAGCGTCGCGCCCCTGCGGCAGGCGCTCCTCTACGACAAGCACATCTTCACCGGCGTGGCCGGACAGAACATGATCCGCCTCCTGGCGCCGCTCTGCCTCACGAAAGTCGAGGCCGACCGCTTCCTGGAAGCGTTCAACGAAGTACTCGCGCAATGAAATCCTTCTTCCACGTCAGCGATATCGGCGACCTCGGCGCAGCGCTCGAGGAAGCCAAGCAGGTGAAAGCCACGCCCTTCGCGTGGAAGCACCTCGGAGAGAACAAGACCATCATGCTGGTCTTCTTCAACAGCAGCCTGCGTACCCGTCTGAGCAGCCAGAAGGCCGCGCTCAACCTGGGTATGAGCCCCATCGTGCTCAATATCGGCCAGGACAGCTGGAAACTGGAGACCGAAATGGGCGTGGTGATGGACGGCGACAAGTCCGAGCACCTGCGCGAGGCCATCCCCGTGATGACCAGCTACTGCGACATCATCGGCATCCGCTCTTTCGCGGGCCTGCAGGACCGGGAATTCGACTACAGTGAGACCGTCCTGAAGCAGTTCGTCGAGTATGGCGGCAAGCCCGTCATCAGCCTCGAATCGGCCACGGTGCACCCCTGCCAGGCCTTCGCGGACCTCATCACCATCGAGGAATACCGCAAGAAGAAGCGTCCCAAGGTGGTGCTGACCTGGGCCCCGCACCCGCGTGCCCTCCCCCAGGCCGTGCCGAATTCCTTCGCGGAATGGATGAACGCGGCCGACGTGGACTTCGTGATCACGCACCCGCACGGCTACGAGCTGGATCCGGCATTCGCCGGAAACGCCCCCGTGGAATACGACCAGATGAAGGCCCTCGAGGGCGCCGACTTCGTCTATGCCAAGAACTGGAGCTGCCCGGGCGTCACCGACCCTGCGCAGTACGGTCAGATTCTGAGCAAGGACATGGGCTGGACGGTGGATGCGAAGCATATGGCCGTGACCAACAACGCTTACTTCATGCACTGCCTGCCCGTGCGCCGCAACATGATCGTCTCCGACGAGGTGATCGACGCGCCCACGAGCCTGGTCATCCCCGAGGCGGCCAACCGCGCCGTCTCCGCCCAGGTAGTGATGAAACGCATGCTCGAGAGTCTATGATCAGTCTCTATAAAATAGGTGGCAACGTGGTGGACGACCCGCAGGCGCTGGAGCGCTTCTGCGAGGAATTCGCGGCCCTGCCGGGCCCGAAGGTCATCGTCCACGGCGGCGGCGTGCGCGCCAGCCAGGTGCAGAAAGCCCTGGGGCAGGAGCCCGTCAAGATCGAAGGACGCCGCGTCACGGATGCGGCTACGCTCGAGGTGGTGACGATGGTCTATGCCGGCTGGTGCAACAAGGACATCGTCGCCCGCCTGCAGGCGCACGGTTGCAACGCCATCGGCCTTTCCGGCTGCGACGGCGGCGTGGTCACCGCCCGCAAACGCCCGCCGAAAACCCTGTCCGACGGTGTCACGAAAGTGGATTTCGGCTTCGTCGGCGACGTCACGGCGGCTTCCGTCAACGTCCCGTTCATCAAGCAGTTGCTGGACGCCGGCCTGGTGCCCGTCTTCAGCGCCATCAACCACGACGGCGCGGGCCAGTTGCTGAACACGAACGCCGACACGATGGCGGCTGCAATTTCTGTCGCATTGGGGGCAAAACTATTTTATTGTTTCGAAAAAAATGGCGTACTTTGTGACCGGAATGACGAAGACAGCGTAATCCCCTCCCTCGACCCGGCCGGATTCGAGCGGCTGAAAGCGGAAGGACGCGTGGCTGAAGGGATGATTCCCAAGCTGGAAAACTCCTTTGCAGCCTTGCGGGAAGGCGCCTGCTGCGTAGTCATCCGGAACGCCTCGCACCTGTTGGAGCCGGGCGGAACAGAACTGAAGATATGAACCTGCACGAGGATTCCATAGCATTGTTGCGGAAGATGGTCCGCATCCCATCCCTCTCCGGACAGGAGTCGGTGGTGGCCGCCTGCGTTTCGGATGCGCTGGAGTCCTTCGGCATCGCCTCTGAGGAGGTCAACGGCAACATCCTGGCGCTGAACCGACGTTTCGATCCGTCCAAGCCTACGATTGCACTGGACGCACATCTCGACACGGTGCCTGTGAACAATGGTTACACGCGCGACCCGTACGACTCGGGCAACGACCCCGATACCGTGTATGGACTTGGTTCCAACGACGATGGCGGAAGTGTAGTGTCGATGATTGCTGCTTTCCGCCATTTTTATGACCGGGAAATGCCGGTCAACCTCATGCTCATCCTTTCCCGCGAAGAGGAAGTCAGCGGGCCCGACGGCACGCGCTGGCTCTTCGCCCCGGACGGCCTGTTCGCCTCGGGCGGCCGCTATCCGATGCCTCGCTGGGTCATCGTGGGCGAGCCCACCGGGATGCGGGCGGCCAGCAGCGAACGCGGCCTGCTGGTGCTGGACGGCGAAGCGCAGGGCGTCAGCGGACATGCCGCCCGCGGCGAGGGCGTCAACGCCCTCTACATCGCCCTGGACGATATCGCCGCCCTGCGCGCGCATACTTTTACCCGGCATTCCCCTCGGATGGGCGACGTCCGCCTGAGCGTCACGCAGATCCAGGCCGGCCAGGCGCACAACGTCATCCCCGACCGCTGCCGCTTCGTGGTGGACATCCGCCCGACGGAGCAATACACCAACGAAGAGATCGTCGCCGAACTGCAGGCGTTCTGCAAGAGCACGCTGAAGGCGCGCAATCTGCTGAACCGCTCCTCCGCCACACGCGAAGGCTCGCCGTTGCTCCGCACGGCGGAACAGCTGGGCATCGAAATCTTCTCCTCCCCCACGACCTCCGACTGGATGCGCATCCCCGTGGATGCCGTCAAGATGGGCCCCGGCGACTCTGCCCGTTCCCACAAGGCGGACGAATACATCCGCACGCAGGAGATCCGGGAAGGCATCGACAAGTATATTGAATTTATAGAGACCTTTTATGGCAACACTCTGGAATAAAGGAACCTCCGCCACGGAAGCCGTCGACCGCTTCACGGTCGGCAATGACCGCGTGCTCGACCTCCGCCTCGCACGCTACGACGTGCAGGGCTCCCGGGCGCACATCAAGATGCTGGAGCACATCGGCCTGCTGGGCGCGGACGAGCTGAAGGCCCTCGACGCCGCGCTCGCGCGCATTGCGGAGC
Source organism: Bacteroidales bacterium (assembly GCA_017960585.1). Taxonomy (GTDB): domain Bacteria; phylum Bacteroidota; class Bacteroidia; order Bacteroidales; family UBA932; genus Cryptobacteroides. The sequence goes on along the minus strand of JAGCYX010000074.1, from coordinate 6,583 downwards.
GCATCGAGGCCGGCGACTTCGTGCTGGAACCCGATGTCGAGGACATCCACTCGCAGGTGGAGCTCCTGCTCACCCGGGAACTGGGCGACCTCGGCAAGAAAATCCACTCCGGCCGTTCCCGCAACGACCAGGTGCTCGTGGACCTGAAACTTTTCCTCCGGGACGAGCTGAAGACGGTCCGCGAAGAGGTCCTGACGCTGTTCCGCACCCTTCAGGGGCTCAGCGGGCAGCACAAGGAAGTGCTCCTGCCGGGCTACACGCACGCGCAGGTGGCCATGCCTTCCTCCTTCGGCCTGTGGTTCGGCGCCTACGCCGAAGCCCTGGTGGACGACATGTACGCCTTGGGCGGCGCCTATAAGATGGTGAACCGCAATCCGCTCGGCTCCGCGGCCGGCTACGGCAATTCCTTCCCGCTGGACCGCCAGATGACCACCGACCTGCTGGGCTTCGACTCCCCCGTCTACAACAGCGTCGCGGCGCAGATGCAGCGCGGCCGCACCGAACGCGCCGTGGCTTCCGCCCTGGGCGGCATCGCGCTGACACTCAATAAATTCGCGGCGGATTGCTGCATGTACATGTGCCCGAATTTCGGCTTCATCCACTTCCCGGACGAGCTGACCACGGGCTCCAGCATCATGCCGCACAAGAAGAATCCCGACGTGTGGGAGATCCTGCGCGGCAAGTGTAACCGTATCCTCTCCTGCGAGAACGAGATCGCGCTGATGTGCAGCAACATGCCGCACGGCTATCACCGCGACTACCAGCTGCTCAAAGACGTCCTCTTCCCCGCCCTGGAGCTGATGCACGAATGCCTGCAGATGACGGACTACATGCTCGCGCACATCGAGGTGAATACGAAGATCCTGGACAATCCGCTCTACGATTACCTCTTCACGGTCGAAGAGGTGAATCGCCGTACGCTCGCCGGAACGCCCTTCCGCGAAGCGTACAAGCAGGTGGGCATCGAGGTGAATGAGGGCCGCTTCCGCTACGGCGGCGGCGACAAGGCTGCGCTGAAGGCTTCCGACCTCGGCCACACGCACCTCGGAAGCCTGGGCAACTTATGCAACGACAAGATCGCCGCGCTGATGGATGCGGCGTCCAATTGGAAATAGATTTATATGGCAACACGCAAAAAAGCGACACTCGTCCTACAGAACGGACGCAGGATGGAAGGCTGGAGCTTCGGCTACGACGGCCCCTGCGACGGAGAAGTGGTCTTCTCCACGGCCATGGTGGGTTATCCCGAGAGCCTCACGGACCCCTCCTACTCGGGCCAGATCCTCTGCGTCACCTATCCGCTGATCGGCAACTACGGCATCCCGCCCATGGAAGTGGATGCCGACGGTATCTGCAAGACCTTCGAATCCGAAAAGATCTGGGTCCGCGGTCTAATCATCGCGGACTACAGTGAGAATTACAGCCACTGGGATGCGGTCAAGAGCCTTGGCGAATGGCTGCAGGAGCAGAAGATTCCCGGTATCTGCGGCATCGACACGCGCGCACTCACCCAGATGATCCGCGAAGAAGGTGCGATGCTCGGCCAGATCGTGCCGGAAGGCGCGAACGAGCTTGCCCAGGTGCCCGATCCCAACCTGGAGAACCAGGTCGCGATCGTCAGCTGCAAGGAAGTGATCCGCTACGGACACGGCGACAAGAAGGTGGTCCTGGTGGACTGCGGCGTCAAGCACCAGATTCTGCGCTGCCTGGTCAGCCGCGGCATCGAACTCATCCGCGTGCCCTGGGACTATGATTTCAACCAGCTCGACTGGGACGGCCTTTTCATCTCCAACGGCCCGGGCAACCCGGCGCTGTGCGGCGTCACGGTGGAGCATATCCGCAAGGCCCTGCAGGGCGACAAGCCCGTCTGCGGCATCTGCATGGGCAACCAGCTGCTGAGCATCGCCGCCGGCGCCTCCACCTACAAGCTGAAATACGGCCACCGCTCCCACAACCAGCCGGTGCGCCAGGCCGGCACGGACAAGTGCTTCATCACCTCGCAGAATCACGGATTCGCCGTGGACGACAGCCGCCTGCCGGAAGGCTGGGAGCCGTACTTTGTCAATATGAACGACGGCACGAACGAGGGCATCCGTCACACGTCCAAGCCCTTCTTCTCGGCGCAGTTCCATCCGGAAGCCTCCAGCGGCCCGGTCGATACGGAATTCTTCTTTGACGACTTTATCTCCAGATTATGATCGACCCCAACATAAAGAAAGTTCTGGTGCTCGGTTCGGGCGCCCTCAAGATCGGCGAGGCCGGCGAGTTCGACTACAGCGGCTCCCAGGCCTTGAAAGCCCTCCGCGAAGAGGGCATCAAGACCGTGCTGATCAACCCCAACATCGCCACGGTGCAGACCTCGGAAGGCGTGGCCGACAAGGTGTATTTCCTGCCTGTCACCCCCTTCTTCGTGGAGAAGGTCATCAAGAAAGAAAAGCCGCAGGGCATCCTGCTCTCGTTCGGCGGCCAGACGGCCCTGAACTGCGGCGTGGAGCTCTATAAGAGCGGTATCCTGGAAGCGAACGACGTGAAGGTGCTCGGCACCCCGGTGCAGTCCATCATCGACACGGAGGACCGCGAACTCTTCGTGGAGCGGCTCGACGAGATCGGCGTCAAGACCATCAAGTCGCACGCCGCCGCTAACCTTGAAGAGGCGCGCGCCGCCGCCCGCGAGGTCGGCTTCCCGGTCATCCTGCGCGCCGCCTACGCGCTGGGCGGTCTCGGTTCCGGCTTCTGCGAGAATGAGGAAGAACTGGAGACCGTAGCCCGCAAGGCCTTCTCCTTCTCTCCGCAGGTGCTCGTCGAGAAATCGCTGCGCGGCTGGAAAGAGATTGAATATGAGGTCGTCCGCGACCGTTACGACAACTGTATCACGGTCTGTAACATGGAGAACTTCGACCCGCTGGGCATCCATACCGGCGAGAGTATCGTGGTGGCTCCTTCCCAGACCCTTACCAACGACGAATACCATTTCCTGCGCAAGATCGCCATCGATATCGTACGCCATGTCGGCATCGTCGGCGAGTGCAACGTGCAGTATGCCTTCAGCCCCGACGGCGAAGACTACCGCGTCATCGAGGTGAACGCCCGTCTGAGCCGTTCTTCCGCCCTGGCCTCCAAGGCCACGGGCTATCCCCTCGCCTTCATCGCCGCCAAACTGGGCCTCGGCTACGGCCTGTTCGAACTGAAGAACGCCGTGACCAAGACGACTCCGGCCTTCTTCGAGCCGGCCCTGGACTACGTGGTCTGCAAGATTCCCCGCTGGGACCTGGCCAAATTCAAGGGCGTGTCCCGCGAGATCGGCTCCAGCATGAAGAGCGTCGGTGAGGTGATGGCCATCGGCCGCACCTTCGAGGAAGCCATCCAGAAGGGCATGCGCATGATCGGCCAGGGCGCCTACGGTTTCGTCTGCAACAAGCCTTTCAAGCGCGAGGACCTGGACGAAGCGCTCAAGAATCCGACCGACACGCGCATCTTCGCCATTGCGGCCGCTTTCGAGGCGGGCTATACGGCCGAGCGCATCCACGAACTGACCAAGATCGACCGCTGGTTCCTCGACAAGCTCGAGAATATCGAGACTACCTATCGTGAACTGGAATCCTGCAAGAAACTCACGGACATCGGTTTCGACCTGCTCCGCAAGGCCAAGTGCCAGGGTTTCTCGGATATCCAGATCGCCCGTGTGCTGGGCACGCCCGAGCTCAAGGTGCGCGAGCTGCGCGCCTTCCTGGGCCTGCGCCCGTACGTCAAGCAGATCGACACCCTGGCCGCAGAATTCCCTTCCACGACCAACTATCTCTACCTGACTTACAACGGCGAGACAGACGACGTCTCCTTCGACGACGGTTCCAACACCGTCATCGTCCTGGGCTCCGGCGCCTATCGCATCGGCTCCAGCGTAGAGTTCGACTGGTGCGGCGTCAACGCCCTGAATACCCTGCGCCGCAGCGGCTACAAGGCCATCATGATCAACTACAACCCCGAGACCGTATCTACCGACTACGACGTCTGCGACCGGCTCTATTTCGATGAGCTGAGCTTCGAGACCGTGATGGAGATCTGCGGGATGGAGAAACCTTATGGTGTGATCGTGAGCGTGGGCGGCCAGATTCCGAACAACCTGGCCATCCCCCTGATGCGCGCTGGCGTGCATATCCTGGGCACGACGGCCCACGACATCGACCGGGCCGAGGACCGCAACAAGTTCTCCCAGATCGTGGATAAGCTGGGCATCGATCAGCCGCGCTGGAGCGAGCTGACCACCATGGCCGACGTGGACAAGTTTGTCGAGGAAGTCGGCTTCCCGGTGCTCGTCCGCCCGTCCTACGTGCTTTCGGGCGCCGCGATGAACGTCTGCTACAGCAAGGAGGATCTCCGCATCTTCCTCGATATGGCCGTTGAAGTTTCCGAGGAGCATCCGGTGGTCATCAGTTCCTTCATGCAGCGCTGCAAGGAGCTGGAATGCGACGCCGTCGCCGACGGCGGCAAGGTGATCGCGTACGCGATTTCCGAGCACATCGAGTTCGCGGGCGTGCATTCCGGCGACGCCACCATCCAGTTCCCGCCGCAGAAGATCTACGGCATCACGGCCGCCAAGATCCGCAAGACTGCTGCGGCCATCGCCGCCGAACTGCATATCACCGGCCCGTTCAACATCCAGTTCCTCGCTACCGACAACTACATCAAGGTCATCGAGTGCAACCTCCGCGCTTCCCGCAGCTTCCCGTTCGTGTCCAAGGTTCTGAAAGTCAACCTGATCGACCTGGCCACGCGCTGTATGCTCGGCCAGCGCCCGGAGAAGATCGACATCGATCCCTTCGAGCTGGACTACGTCGGCATCAAGTGCTCGCAGTTCTCCTTCGCCCGTCTGGGCAAGGCGGACCCGGTGCTGGGTGTGGACATGGCTTCCACCGGCGAAGTGGGCTGTATCGGCGACAACCTTAACGAGGCGCTGCTCAAGTCCATGCTTTCCGTCGGACACCGCATCCCGCAGAAGTCCATCCTGATCTCTTCCGGCAACCCGATCCAGAAGGCCGACCTGCTGCGCGCCTGCCAGCTCCTGGCGGAGAAGAATTATACCATCTACGCGACGGGCGGTACCTGCAAGTATCTGAATGAGAACGGCGTTCCAGCGCTCCAGGCCCTGTGGCCGAACGAGCAGGCCGAAGGCGCCCCTGCCGCCCTGGATCTGATTCGGAAGCATGAAGTGGAACTTGTGATCAATATTCCGAAGAACTTCACGCACAGTGAGTTGAGCAATGGCTACCAGATGCGCCGCGCGGCCATCGACTTCAACGTGCCGCTGATCACCAACAGCCGACTCGCGACCGCCTACATCCGCGCCTTCTGCGCCGTGCCGCAGGATGCCATCAGCATCAAGAGCTGGGATGAGTACTAGGCTGCCCTGGCACCTGCTGGCGCTCGTGGTCGTCGCCGTCTGGGGCGTGACCTTCGTGAGCACCAAGACTTTGATTTCCGCAGGACTCGATCCTGCGGAAATCTTTGTAATCCGCTTCACGATCGCCTATGCCGGCATCTGGCTTCTTTCGCTTTTCTACCGTCATCCCCGACCCTCCCGTCATCCCCGACCCGATCGGGGATCTACGTCATTTGCCGGCTCCGACCGGCGAATCTCCTGCCTGTGGTCGAAGAACTGGCAGGACGAGCTGATGTTCGTCTTCCTCGGCATCACGGGCGGCTCCTTCTACTTCCTGACGGAAAACACCGCCCTGGCGCACACGCAGGCCTGCAACGTGTCGTTCCTGGTGTGCAGTGCGCCGCTGTTCACGGCCATTATGAGCCAGCTCTACCGCCGCCTGCGGCACGACCGCTTTGCGGATGCGATGGAGCGTGTCGGTTCCGGCTGGATGCTGCTGCTCGGCACGGTGCTGGCCCTGGGCGGAATGGCCCTGATGCTTTTTGATGGACAACGGGTGCAAGTGTCCTTGCTCGGTGACCTGCTAGCTGTGGGCGCCGCCCTCTGCTGGGCGCTCTACAGCCTCTTTATGGGCAAGATGACGGACGAATACGGGGCTGTCTTCGCCACGCGCAAGGTCTTCTTCTACGGCCTGCTGACCATCCTCCCCTTCCTGCTCGGCCGCGATTTCGCTCCGCTGGAGCTTTTCCGCGAGCCGGTGGTCTGGGGGAACCTGCTCTTCCTGAGCCTGGTCGCCTCGCTGGCCTGCTTCGTGGCCTGGAATATCGTGATGTCCAAGCTCGGCAACATCACCTCCGTCAACTACGTCTACCTCAACCCCATCTTCACCCTGATCACGGCGATGCTCTGGCTCGGCGAGCGTCTCACCTCCGCCGGCGCCTTCGGCTCCGCCCTCATCCTCCTCGGCGTCATCCTCGCCGGGAGGCGCCTATAATCGCATTTTTCTGCGTAAAATCGCAAATTAAATTTGGTGGATTCACAAACTGTTCCTATATTTGCAATCCCAAAACGCAACTGGTGCTGTAGCTCAGATGGTAGAGCAAAGGACTGAAAATCATTGTGTCGGCAGTTCGATTCTTCCCAGCAACACAGTAACCCGCTGATTTTCAGCGGGTTTTTTGTTACCGACACACTTTCCGACACACT
>JAGCYX010000008.1 GCA_017960585.1 Bacteroidales bacterium | reverse complement strand
GGGCGAGAACGTGCGCGACTGGCTGTACGTGGAGGACCACGCGCGGGCGATCGACCTCATCTTCCATCAGGGCAAAGTGGGCGAGACCTACAACATCGGCGGGTTCAACGAGTGGAAGAACATCGACATCATCAAGGTCCTGATCAAGACCACCGACCGGCTGCTGGGCCGCCAGGAGGGGGAGGATATGGACCTCATTACCTATGTCACCGACCGCGCGGGCCACGATCTGCGCTATGCGATCGACTCCAGCAAGCTGCAGAAGGAGCTGGGCTGGGAGCCGAGCCTGCAGTTCGAGGAGGGCATCGAGAAGACGGTGCGCTGGTACCTGGACAACCAGGACTGGCTGGACAACGTGACCTCCGGGGATTATCAGAAATACTACGAAAATATGTACGCCGGCCGATGAAGCGTCTGCCCGTCATCCTCGTGCTGATCAGCGTCCTGATGGGCCCGCAAGTGCGGGCGCAGGTGGCTGAGCGCGCGGATTCGACGGCTCTGCAGACGACGCCGGCGTTGCGCACTCCGAGCTTCAAGGCCACGCAGCTGATCGCGCCCGGGGCGCTGGCCGTGGCCGGCATCGGTGTCCATACCTTCCTGCACAAGGAAGTGGACATTCCGATCCGCGACGCGGCGCTGGATCTCGGCCAGAAGTGGGGGCCGGTGCCGTATTACGATTATCTGCGGTACCTGCCTGCCGTGCCGCTGGCGCTGGACCTCGGTCTGGGGCTGACGGGCGTGAAGGTGGAGCATCGCTTCCTGGACCGTGCCGTGGAGGCGGGCATCGCGTGTGTGGTGGCCGGCGGCACCGCGTTCCTGCTGAAGCAACTGATCTACTCGCCCCGTCCGGACAAGGTGTCCAACGATTCGTTCCCGTCCGGGCACACTTGTACCGCCTTTGTCGGCGCGGAGCTGGTCCGCCTGGAGTACGGCTGGGGCTGGGGTGCGGGTGCGTATGTCCTGGCCACGGGGGTCGCGCTGTTGCGCGTGTATCATAACCGCCACTGGTTCAGCGATTTGCTGTTCGGCGCCGGAATCGGCATCCTGGGCGCCCACGTGGGCCGCTGGCTGCTGGATCCGGTCCACGATGTGTTAGGGATGGACAACTGGTTCGGCGGCAAGGCGGTGCAGGCTTCCCTGACGCCTTATGTGGACCCGCTGAGCGGGACTTTCTGCGCCGGACTGGCGTTCGCTTTTTAGCTTATGATGAAGGATCGTATCATACCTCTGCTGCTCGTGTTCGCCCTGCTGGCGGGCCCGGCGGCCCGTGCGCAGTACGCAGCGCGGGACACGGCGGCGCTGCGGGCGCAGGTGAGCGCTCCGGCGTTCCGCGCCACGCAGCTGATCGCGCCGGGGGCGCTGATCGTGTCCGGCATCGGCATCCACTGCTTCGGACACGACGCCATCGACGTGCCGGTGAACGACTGGTTCCAGAACCAATGGCGCGCAGGCGGCCCGGAGCGGCCGTTCGACAACTACATCCAATACGTTCCCATCGTGTCGTACCTGGGCCTGGGGCTTGTGGGCGCGCGGTCGGAACATGCTTTCACGGACCGGCTGATCCAGGGAACGATCAGTTGCGCGCTGCTGGGCGCCGTGTCGTGGAGCTGCAAGAAACTGATCGATTCGCCGCGCCCGAACGGCGTGAACAACGAATCCTTCCCCTCGGGCCACTCGGACTGGGTGTTTCTCGGGGCGGAACTGGTGCGTATGGAGTACGGCTGGGGCTGGGGTGCCGGCGCCTATGCCATCGCCACGACCGTGGCGATTATGCGCAACTACAACAACTGGCACTGGCTGAGCGACTGCCTGTTCGGGGCGGGGCTCGGCATCCTGGCGGCCCACGCCGGCCGCTGGCTGCTGGAGCCGGTCAAGGACTGGCTGGACATCCCGACCCTGCCCTGGGACGGGCTGGGCACGCGCGTGCAGACGACGTTCGCACCGACGGTGGATCCGGTGAGCGGAACGCTGTGCGCGTCGCTCGCTTTAAGATTTTGATTTTTATTTTGTATATTTGTAAGCTTTTGAGAAAGCATAATAACCAGTGGAGAGCTATTTATGCCTTTTTGGAAAAAGAATTTAGATAAATACAGCGCCAAGTTCCTGAACCGCACGCAGGTGTTCGTGATGGACTGCGTGGTGTCCGGGCTCAGCACGGTCGCCATTGCCATCATCTCCTTCCTGCTGGAGCAGGACATCTTCTGGGACCGGGCGTTCGTCCTCGTGTGGGGTCTGACAGCGGCGGCCGGTGCGCCGCTGATGTTCTGGCTGCTGAAGACCCATACCATCATCATCCGCCATTTCTCGTTCAAGGACACGGTCCTGTTCGGGCTCGCGGCTGTCGGCAAGGCCGGCGTGATGGCGCTGGGCGCGGCGATCTACGGCAAGTTCAACGGCGCCGTGGTGGCGCTGCTCTTCTTCGATATCATGCTCACCACGGTCGCGCTGCTCGCCGTGCGCCTGGTGATGATCTATGTCTATGACACCTACAAGTACAAGGTCCGGGAGCTGGAGCGCCGCGACCGCGTGCTGGTGTACGGCACCAACGACAAGGCGGTGGCCACGGCGTCCCGCCTGCGCGGCTCCAAGCGCTACGAGGTGGTGGGCCTGATCTCCAACCGTGCGGAGATCGAGCACGCCATGCTGGCGGACCAGATGGTGTATCACCTCGACACGGTCGAGGAGTTCGAGAAAGCGGTCAACGACCTGTCCCTGCGGGGCATCATCTTCACCCGCGAGGCGGACGTGGCAGCGGAGCAGGACCACCTGATCCGTCTGTGCTCCGAGCGGAACATGAAGGTGCTCATCGCGCCGGCGGTGGACGAGCTGACGGGCGCGCCGGTGACGAACCTGCAGGTGCGCAACATCAAGATCGAGGACCTGCTGGGCCGCGAGGAAATCAAGATTTCGATGGACGCCATCAAGGCGAACTTCAAGGATAAGGTGGTGCTGGTGACCGGCGCGGCCGGTTCCATCGGCTCCGAGCTCTGCCGGCAGCTGGCGGGCTTCGGCGTGCAGAAACTGCTGCTCTTCGACAACGCTGAGACGCCGATGCACAACCTCCGGCTGGAGCTGGAGGAGCGCTTCCCGAAGCAGGCTTTCATGCCGATCATCGGCGACGTGCGCCTGGTGCAGCGTCTGGACTTCGCGTTCCGCACGCACCATCCGGACGTGGTCTTCCACGCGGCGGCCTACAAGCACGTGCCGCTGATGGAGGAGAATCCCTGCGAGGCGGTGCTGGTGAACGTGATCGGTTCGCGCAACGTGGCCGACAAGTGCATCGAGTACGGCGTGGAGAAGATGGTGATGATCTCCACCGACAAGGCGGTGAACCCGACGAACGTGATGGGCTGCACCAAGCGCCTGGCCGAGATCTATGTCCAGAGCCTGGGCAAGTCGATCGAGGCGGGCACGGTGGCCGACAAGACGAAGTTCGTGACCACGCGCTTCGGCAACGTGCTGGGCAGCAACGGTTCCGTGATTCCGCGCTTCCGCGAGCAGATCGAAAAGGGCGGCCCCGTGACGGTCACAGATCCCAATATCACGCGTTATTTCATGACCATTCCGGAGGCCTGCCGGCTCGTGATGGAGGCGGCGACGCTGCCTACGGAGAACCGCATATGCGTCTTCGATATGGGTCAGCCGGTGAAGATCGATTCGCTGGCGCGCCGGATGATCGAGCTCGCGGGTCTGGTGCCCGGCGAGGATATCGAGATCGTCTACACCGGCCTGCGTCCGGGCGAGAAGCTCTACGAGGAGGTGCTTTCCAATAAGGAGAATACCGACGAGACGTCGCACGACCGCATCCGCATCGCCCGCGTGCGCGAGTATGCGTACGAGGATGCCGTCAAGGCCGTGGACGAGCTGATGCAGCTGAGCCGCGAGGTGGATATTCCGCGGACGGTGAAGCTGATGAAGGAGATCGTGCCGGAGTACATCTCGAACAATTCGAAGTTCGAGGAGTACGATAAAAAATAGTCATCCCCCCGACCCGTTACCGTCATCCCCGACCACCGGGGTCCCCGGAAATCTCTGATTTCTGGGGTGGTCTTGATCGGGGATCTATTTCCGCGAAGCCGGCTTTTTCCCGTTGCAGAGAAAATCGAGCGCCTGGCCGAGGATCCATTCCCGGTCGGCGGCGCGCAGGACCGTCTCCACCGGTACGCCGATGGAGACGGTCTTGTAGTTGTCGGCCTGGTTGGTCACGGCCGCGGCCATCGGGGAGCCGGGGTATCGGAGCCAGACCTTGGCGCCCTTGCCCGATGCCTTGAAGGCGTCGGGGCGCTCCACGCAGTAGATGTCGGGGTTGAGGTCCTTGCTGAAAGGCATGTCGGCGATGAGGCCGGTGGCGGTGCCGAAGGCGTTGGCGAGCTTGATGCCGAGGAATTCCTCGACGAAGGCGGCCTGGTCGCCGGTGGCGTCGGAGGCGATGCTGGCGCCGCTGACGAGCAGGTTGGCGCCGGCGGCCGTCTGGCGGCGCAGGGTCTCCTGCAGGGCGGCCGGGAAGACCTCGTAGCGCTCGGGCATGGCGCCGCGCCCGACGGGCGTGCGGGCCTGCTTGCCGCAGATGAGGTCGATGACGTAGGCCGGGACCTCATTGGCCGTGAAGGCCTCGCGGGACATGGAGTAGAAGGGGTAGCCGAGGCGCATCAGGGAGGCGCCGTGGCGGTAGGGGTAGTCGAAGCTGTTGCCCGCGACGATCTGGCCGGCGCGGTCGTCGTAGGAGGCGCCGAAGCCGGGGTATTCGTTGTCCACGAAGAGGGCGGAGCGGCGGAACTCGTAGTTCTCGCCGATGTAGCCGATCTCATTGATATAGGGGACGCCCGTGTCCAGGCGGCTCTCGAAGCCGGCAAAGCCCGGGCTCTCCACCCACGCGGGGGCGGAGACGCGGTCGAAGTTGTTGACGATCAGCACGGGGGCGCGCTTGGCGCCGACGGGCGTGCCGACCGCGAGGATTTCGGTGGGGAAGCTCTTGCCGCCGGCGTTGAAGGCTTCCACCTTGTAGCTGTAGATGTGGCCGGGTTCGATCTCGAGCGTGAGCTCGGGCTCCTTGGTCTCCACGCCTGCGTCGAAGGCGCCGTCATCGATGCGGGTGTAGACGATGTAGCCGTCGGTGGTGGCCGTTGGCTCCTTGGGGTCGGGGGTGGGTTGCCAGGTCAGGCGGGCGTGGCCGCTGTCCTGGAGCCGCACGGAGAAGGCCTGCGGCGGCAGGGGCTGGACCACGTAGGAGGTGTGGTAGAACTCGCTCAGCGTCTTGAGGACGCCCTTGTAGACGGCGCGGCAGACGGTGAAGCGGAAGGACGGGTCGAGGCCGTACTTCATGTCGGCGAAGTTCTGGTGGCTGAGCAGCTCGAGGATCATCGCCGGGACGCCGGCGGTGCGGGGCTCGCTGTAGCTGCGGTCCCAGAGGCCGCGGCGGGACCATTTGGGGTCGAAGTCGAGGCGGAGGTCCTGGACGATCTGGGTCTGGACGTAGTCGCAGAGGACGCGGCTGATCACGCGGTCGCGGCCGTCGGCGAATTCGCGCTTGCCGTCGTCGCGCAGGGTGTAGATGGCCAGGGTGCCGACGGTGCTGTCGTTGGGCGTGAGCCCGGCGTCGGTGTGGAAGGCGAGGGCGAGGTCCACGGGGATGTTCTTCTTCTCGCGCATCATCACGGTCCAGGCGCCGCGGGCGGCGTAGTCGCAGGTGTAGTCGGTCTCCCAGGCGCGGGTGAGGGTGCTGTCGGCGCCGGCCCACTGCATCCAGTAGTGGGCGCCCTCGGCGGACGCCGGCATGCCGGAGGTGCGTCCGCCGCGCGCGAGCTTGCCCATGCCGCCGCCGAATTTGACGGCGTCGGCGGAGACAACGTAGCCGGAGCCGCCGCGGTTGTCCAGCACCACGCGGCCGTCGGTGCCTTCGGCGAATTCGAAGGTGCCGAGGTAGATCCAGGTGCCGCCGCCGCGCTGCTGGTTCACGGTGAACTCGGTCTGTCCGCCGAGGTGGTGGACGGTGTAGTGGGCTTCGGTGCAGCTGTTGCGCAGGGTTTTATAGGAGATGTAGACGGCGTAGCGGCCGCGCTGCTTGATGTCGGGGGTCCAGACGGCCGTGGCCGTGACCTCGCTGCCGGCGCACCTGGCCTGGCGGGCGGTGCCGGCGCGGAACGGGTGGTCGGAGAAGGTGTAGACGGGCTTGGTGTCGGCGAATCCCTCGCCCGCTTCGCTCCAGGAACCCGTTTCGTGGTAGCGGCCCTTGGTGCGTATCAGGCCCTCGCGGGGGCCGTTGAAGGCGGGGTCGTTGTCCGCGATGACCTCGCGGATCTGGGTGTCGCGCTCGCGGGGGGTCATCACGTAGGCGCCCGCGTTCTCGAGCATCGGGATGAGGAAGGGGAGGACGTAGGTCTGGGTGTACATATCCTCCACCGTGCGGTGGATGGGGGCGCGCTGCCAGATCCATTCGTCCTGGGCTTCGTCGTAGTAGCGTCCGTGGCTCTGCCAGAGGACGATGTAGCGGTCGTTCAGGCCCTTGAGCCAGCGGCGGGCGTCCACGCGCTCGATGAAGCGGGAGCGGACCTCGCGGGGGTCGTCGGCCTTGAAGGCGTAGTCGGAGGGCTTGCCGTCGGCGCCGAGCACCGGGGTGGCGAGCTCTTCGAGTTCGTATTTGTTGGTGATGATCTTGCCGGGGGTGTAGTCCTTCCATTTCCATTCTTTCTCCAGCTGGCCGCGGAACCATTCCACGTCCTTGGCGTGCCAGGGGAAGTAGGAGAGGTTGTTGTTGAAGGTGAGGTCAAGGGTGCTTCCGGTGACCTCTATCTTGCTGACAGAGAGGCGGTAATCGACGGTGGTGCGGCGCTTGAGGCGGGCGGCGAGGGTGTCGCAGACGGTGCGGAAGTCGCGGACGCGGGGGGCCTGGCCCGAGAGGGGCAGGACGGAGAGCAGGCCCGCGAGGAGGAGGGAGAGGCGGCGGATTCTCATTGGGCTTTGCGCATCTTGGAGATGTCGATGATGAAGGTCAGGATGCCGGCGATGCCGATGGCGATGCAGTCGGCGGCGTAGTCGTGGATGTCCTCGTAGCGGTAGGGGAGCATGCCCTGGACGATCTCGGTCAGGCCGGCGAAGATGCAGCCGATGGCGCAGATGCTGATCAGGGCGGCCAGGGCCTTGAGGGGGGTGTTGGTGAGATGATCGTAGGCCAGGTAGGCGAGGATCGGGAAGGGGAAGAACATACAGAAGTGGACGATCTTGTCGGTCGGGAGGCCGAGGAAGACCTTCGGCACGTCGCTCATCTTGTCGAAGTTGGCGAAGCAGAGATAGCCCACCGCGGCGACGTAGAGGATCGTCACCAGGGTGAAGATGAGGGAACGTTTGCGGTTGGGTTTCATCTACAGGGCCTGCATGTCGTGTAGTTTCCGGTAATAGCCGCCCAGGGCGAGGAGCTGCTCGTGCGTGCCGCGCTCGACGATGCGGCCTTCGTGCAGGACGACGATCTCGTCGGCGTGCTTGATGGTGCTGAGGCGGTGGGCGATGGCGATGGTGGTTCGGCCGGCCATAAGCTTCTCCAGGGCTTCCTGGACGCTGCGCTCGGATTCGGTGTCCAGCGAGGCGGTGGCCTCGTCGAGAATGAGGATGGGCGGGTTCCTGAGGATGGCGCGGGCGATGCTGATGCGCTGGCGCTGGCCGCCGGAGAGCTTGACGCCGCGGTCGCCGATGTTGGTGTCGTAGCCGTCCTCTTTCTCGAGGATGAAGTCGTGGGCGCCGGCGATGCGGGCGGCGGCTTCGACTTCTTCGCGGGTGGCGTCCTGCTTGCCGAAGGCGATGTTGGCGAAGAGGCTGTCGTTGAAGAGGATGGGGTCCTGGTTGACGTTGCCCATCAGGGCGCGGAGCTCGCTGATGCGGACGTCGCGGATGTCGGTGCCGTCGAGGGTGATGCGGCCGGAGGCGGGGTCGTAGAAGCGGGGGATGAGGTCCACGAGGGTGGACTTGCCGGCGCCGCTGGCGCCCACGATGGCGACCGTCTTGCCCGTGGGGATCTCGAGGTCGATGTCGTGGAGCACTTCGCGGCCGTCGTCGTAGCGGAAGCAGACGCCTTCGAAGCGGATGCTTTCGCGGAAGCCGTCGAGGGACTTGGGTTCCTGCGCTTCCTGGATGGGGTTCTCGGCCTGGAGGATGACGTCGATGCGCTCCATGGAGGCGAGGCCCTTGGGGATACCGTAGACGGCCTTGGAGAGGTCCTTGATGGGCTGGATGATGCTGTAGAGGATGGCCATGTAGGCCATGAAGGACGGGGCGTCGATGACGGCGCGGTCGCCCAGGATCAGGGTGCCGCCGAACCACAGGACGATGGCGATCATGGCGGAGCCGAGGAATTCGCTGACGGGGTGGGCGCTGGCCTGGCGGACGGCGACCTGGGTATTTTTGCGGCGCATGTCTTCGGTGACGCGCTCGAAGCGGCCGTTCATGCGCTTCTCGGCGCGGAAGGCCTTGACGATGCGCAGGCCGCCGAGGGTTTCTTCGACCTGGCTCATGGTGTCGCTCCAGTATTTCTGCGCTTCCGCGGAGTCGGCCTTCAGCTTGCGTCCGGTGAAGCTGATGATGAAGATCATGACCGGGGCGAAGACGATGACGAACAGCGTGAGCTGCCAGGACATGCGGCAGAGCACGAAGAGGTAGATGACGATCAGGATGGGGTTCTTGATCAGCATCTCGATGGTGCTGGTGATGGAGGTCTCGACTTCCTGGACGTCGCCGCTGATGCGGGCGATGATGTCGCCTTTGCGTTCCTGGCTGAAGAAGCCGAGCGGGAGGGTGAGGATCTTGCGGTAGATCTCCATGCGGAGGTCCTTGACGACGCCGGTGCGGATGGGGACCATGACGGCGGCGGCGCCGAAGTAGCAGGCTACCTTGACGAGGACGATGGCGATGAAGATGAGGCAGAGCATCAGGAGGACGTGGCTCTGGCCGTATTCGGTGATGTATTGGGAGACGTACCAGTAGGCGTTGTTGGCGATTTCGTTGAAGGGCATCCCTTTGTGCCAGGGGATGAATTCGTAGGTGGTGTCGCTGATGTTGAAGAGGATCTGGAGGATCGGGATGAGGAGCGAGAAGGAGAAGACGTTGAAGATGGCGGACAGGATGTTCAGCACCACCGACCCGCCGACGTAGCCCCTGTACGGAGCCACATATCGCTTCAGTATTTTCCAGAATGCCTTCATTTCAACACTCCCTCAAAAACAACAATCCTACAAATATAACAATATTCTCCGAACTACCGAGCAGGCTTTAAAGGCCTCTGAGATTTTCCGTGACGCCGAAGTCCTCAGCGCGGAAAACAACGGTACGAGCGTTTAT
>JAGCYX010000073.1 GCA_017960585.1 Bacteroidales bacterium | reverse complement strand
TTGGCGCAGGAATGCAGTTTGAGGTACTTCTTGTCGTTCCCCTGCATGGCCTTGACGGTCTGGGCTCCCATCACGGCGCTGAGGTACGGATCCTCCCCGGGGGTCTCATGGCCGCGTCCCCAGCGGGGATCGCGGAAGATGTTGACGTTCGGGCACCAGAAGGACAGGCCGTTGTGCCAGATGTTGCCGTTCGGCTGCGTCACGCCCATCTGGTGATGGTCGGTGGTGTTCCAGACGGCGCGCGCCTCGTCGGACACGGCCGTGTAGATCTCCAGCTGCTGGGGCGCGTCGAAGGTGGCGCCCAGGGCGATGACCTGCGGGAACACGGTCACGTCGTCGTAGCAGATGCCGTGGCAGGCTTCATTCCACCAGTTGTAGGCGGGGATGTCCAGCCGGTCCACGGAGATGGAGCCGTTCATCATCAAGCCGATCTTCTCCGCCGGAGTCAGGAGCGACAGGAGGTTGTCCACGCGTTCGTTCACGGGGAGGTTCGGGTTCTGGAAGGGGTAGTCGTAGGGCTTGCCCGCGACACCGAGCAGCAGCGCGGCTGCCATGCAAAGAAGGAATCTTGCTCTCATGGTATCTGTGGTTTATTCAGTTTCTTTCCGGGGCTCCGTGTGGAGCGTGACGATGGTCTGGGAGCCGAAGTGCTCCCGCAGGGAGTTCTCGATGGCGGAGGTGCGCTCGTGCGCGTCGCGCAGGGACAGGTCCCCGTCCATGCGGATGTGCGCCTCGATCGCGACGCGGTTGCCGATGCGGCGGGTGCGCAGGTGGTGCGGGTCCGACACGCCGGGGAAGCTGTGGAATATCTCCACGATCTCGCGCTCCTGCGTTTCGGAGAGGGACTGGTCGGTCAGGTCGCCCAGCGTGCCCCGGAGCAGGTCCCAGGCCACCTTGATGAGCATCGCGCCCACCACGACCGAAGCGATCGGGTCCAGTACGGTCCAGCGGTCGCCGAGCAGGATGGCCCCGCCGATGCCGATGGCGGCGCCGATGGAGGAGAGGGCGTCGCTGCGGTGGTGCCAGGCGTTGGCCACGACGGCCTGCGAGTCCAGTTTCTTGCCGCGCGCGGCGGTGTAGCGGTAGAGCGCCTCCTTCACGACGATGGACAGGAGGGCGGCCCAGAGCGCGAGGGCGCCGGGCGCGGCGAGCTCTTCTCCCCGCAGCCAGGCGGCGAACTTGCCCGCGCCGGAGACGATGATGCCCACGGCGGCGGCCGCCAGGGCCAGGCCGATGAAGAGGGTGGCGATGGTCTCGTACTTGCCGTGGCCGTAGTCGTGGTCGCTGTCCTGCGGCTTGGCGCTGATGCGCACGAACACCAGCACCACGATGTCGGTGACGAAATCGGACACCGAATGCGCGGCGTCCGCCACCATCGCGGCACTGTGCGCGAGAAGGCCCGCGACGAACTTGACGGCCACCAGCCCCAGGTTGCAGAGGGCGCCGACCCACGTCACGCGACGAATCTCCTGTTCCCGATCGATACTTTCCATCAGGAACAAAGATACAAAATAAATGGATTGGGCGGAGCGGGGCCGGGAACTATTCCTCGAGCTGCCGGACGGCGGCGTTTTCGCCGATGGCCTGGGTCCGGTTCATCACCGTGGTCAGCAGCAGGAGGGTGCCGGCGATCTCGTGGATCGTCGGGTCCGTGCTCCCCTTGAGCGCGTACCAGTTCTTGTCGCGGTGCTCCTCGATGGAGTCCACGAACTCGATGCGCTCGCCGAAGCGCTCCCGGATGCTCTCGTGCAGGGCCTCGGTGTACTGGTTGCACAGGGCCGTGACTTCTTCCTCCATGCCGGTCCGCACCTCCTCGGAGCGGGCCGTCCGGTACTGCGCCTTCAGCTCGTCGTACTCCTTGTCCTGACGGATCTCCGTCTTGTCGCCGGTCAGCTTCAGGATCTCCACGCGGTCGATGTCGCCGCTCTCCGGCTGCAGTTCGCTGGAGATGTCGTGCAGCTTCTGGAAGCGGACGCCGTAGAACAGGATGCCCGCGCCGTCCACGGCATACATCATCTTGCTGAAGTCGATGCCCAGGGAGGCCTTGTAGTAGAATTTATGGATATAGAGAATCTTCCTGATGCTGGTCTCGCGGCGGATGCTGTCCTCCAGCAGGACGTCGAAGAACTTGCGGTCGGGGATGGTGAAGCGTTCGCGGTCCAGGGCGTCCACTTCCTCTTCCTTGACCACGTAGCCCTGCTTGGCGTACTCCATCTGCTCCACCTTGAAGGTGTAGTCGATGCGGGACGGCAGGGCGCCGGTCTGCACGCGCGTGTCCAGCTTGTCGTTCAGCTGGCGGTTCTCCTGCTCGAGCGCCTCCACCTTCCGCTCCAGATCGCGGTCCTTCTCCAGCTTGGCGATGAGCTCGTCCTGACGCTTCATCAGGTCGGCCTGCAGGAAGTCGTTCACCGGCTTGAAGGCCAGGAAGGCCAGGATCAGCGTGATGACGTTGGAGAGCACGATGGCCACGCCCGAAGCCACGCGGGGGAACAGCAGGAAGAATGCGACATTGCCGCCTACCAACAGCAGGCAGGCGGCAATCCAGAGGAAATTCTTGAGTTTCTGCATATTATTGCTCCGTGATAAACACCCGGAAGCTCATGTCAGCCGGGACGTCGCCCGTATAGAGGTCGGACATCGTCACGAAGATGTTGACCGTTCCGACCGTCCATTCGTAGTCAATGTAGGTGGTGTAGAAGTAATCACCGCCGCCGGCGGCTTCCGCCACCTCGACGCGCATCATCGGAAGCGGCGTCCAGACGTCGACACCGTTGTTGTCGCCGGGATAGCAGCGCGACACCTGCACGTTTCCGTTGTTGACAACGCTCCGCGTGATGCCCGGCACGTCCAGGGTGGCGCAGTAGCAATCTCCGTACAACTGCCACTGGCTGGAACGGACATCGTAGTCATACTTGATCATCGGCGTGCTCGGCACGTAGTATTCCTTGCTGCAGCCCGTCAGCAGCAGTGCTGCTGCAAGCGCGATAAAAAGGGTCTTCAAGGCTTTCATGATGGTTCATTTTTGGGTTCTGTCCCCTACTCTTCCAAAAAACTTGCCAACTTGCATCTCCACCCTCCTGCGCCCACCCCTCCGTCCTCCGCCGGACCCCGGCGCCATCCACAAAATGGGGTGTTTTTGTGGACGGGAAGCCCAAAATAAAGCTATCTTTGTAGAAACAAGCACCAACACTCCAGGAGCTTGTTGACCTCCAAGCCCAGAACAAAACCGTGCGGGAAATTGCAGCGGAAACCGGTTTTGCTCCTACCACCGTCCACCGCAAGATTAAGAAGGCTCTGGAACTCGGTTATAAACCATCCTGTTCTGTTCCGTTCCGCAGTGGAGCGGAACAAGCGGAACAGTTAAATAATTGAAAAATATTTAGCCGTGAACGATATTATTTGTGTCTTCGCGGCTGGATATTTTTATTACTTATGAAATCACTCATTATTGCAAGGGAAAGAGAGCAGGCCACGCTCAAAAGGTTGTTAGAAGAACCCACAGCGCAGTTTTTGGCCGTTTACGGCAGGCGTCGTATAGGAAAAAC
>JAGCYX010000007.1 GCA_017960585.1 Bacteroidales bacterium | reverse complement strand
GCCGGCGAGGAGCAGGGCGGCCGCTTCAACCTCTTCAACTTCGACGCCTTTGAGAAGGTGGTGGTCGAGGAGACCGTGCCGTACATCGACGCGACCTACCGCACGCTCACCGACCGCGACCACCGCGCCATCTGCGGACTCTCGCTCGGCGGCTTCCAGTCCTACACCATCGGCCTGGACCATCCGGAGCTCTTCGGCTGGATCGGCGGCTTCAGCGGCTCCGGCCGCGGCCCCGGCGACCGTCGCGACTCCGAGATGTATCCCACCTCGATCAACGACCAGTACCACCTGCTGTACATCAGCATCGGTACCGACGAGCCCAACGGCATGTATCAGGGCATCTACGACCTGCACTGCGCCCTCGACAGCCTCGGTGTGAACCACGTCTACTACGAGTCCCCGGGCACGGGCCACGAATGGCTCACCTGGCGCCGCTCGCTCCATATGTTTGCCCCGATGCTCTTCCAGGAATAGCCTCCGCTGAGCATCAGGCACTTACGAAACGACTCCGGGCAGTTTGCCCGGAGTCGTTTCATATTCCATTGATAATCAATAGGTGGTTTTGATGCGGGAGGCGGTCAGGGTGATGTCGCGCGTAGCGGGAGCCGGGGCCGGATTGCCCTGGAAGCGGCGGGGCTGCGGCGCGACGACGGTGACGGTCAGTTCGTCGCGGTCGGGCGAGAAGTTGAAGCGGAAGCGCTCCTGGCAGCCGTTGTTGAACAGCGACAGGTAGTAGGCGCCCAGCTCGTCGGGAGCCGTCCAGCTGCACCAGCCCGCCGTGGTCATCGGCGTGGTGTTCATCGTGTTGGCGTAGACCGTTCCGCCGAAGAGCAGGGTGCGGTCCGTGCTGCCCATCCGCCAGTCGTCCAGCCCGAAGGGGATATTGTGGATGGCCTCGCCCGTCTCGAGCGTCAGGGTCATGTTCCCGGCCGCGTCGAAGCGGAAGGCGACGCCCGTCAGGCCGTAGCTGTTCTGGTGCATGCGGTAGCGCAGGGTGCGGGCGCGCTCGCCCGGGGCCTGCGAGGCCTCCGGGAAGGGGTGCTGGAGCTCGTAGTCGGCGATGGCGGCGTCCAGGTCGAAGCCTTTGTTGGGCTTGAGCTTCTTCGGGCTCATACTGTCCAGCATATTGTAGATGAGCTGGTTGAATCCGGCCTCGTCGCCGATCTGGCCGTTCGAGGCGACCACCAGGTCATATTCGGGGATGACCATGATCAGCTGGTTCTGCCCGCCGATGGCGCGGTAGGAGTTCCGGCGCCCCATCCAGACCTGATAGCCGTAGCCCTGGCCGCCGTCGTCCTTGTTGTTCTCCTCCGCGGAGAGCTCCGGACGCTGGAAGATGTGCGGCGTGGTCATGGCCTCCACCCATTCGCGGTTCAGCAGCTGCCGGCCCTGCCAGACGCCCTTGTTCTTCAGGAAGATGCCGAACTTCGCGAGGTCGGAGGTCCGGCTGTGCATACCGCCGTTGCCCATATTGCGCCCGTCGAGGTCCATCTCCCACACCACGTCGCGGATGCCCAGCGGATCCAGCAGGCGGGGCTTGAGGTACTCGTAGAGGGTGAGCCCCGTCACGCGGGTGATGATGTTCGAGAGCATATGCGAGCAGGTGATGTTGTAGGCGAACGAGGTGCCCGGCTCGTGAGCATAGTCCATCGCGAGGAAGGAGCGCACCTGGTCGTCGCCGGAGCCCGGATACTGCGTGCGGGCGTGGCCGGCGGACATGGTGAGCAGGTGCTCGACCGTCAGGCGCTCCAGTTCCGGGGCGGTCTTGTCGGGCATCAGGTCCGGGAAGAAGTCCTTGACCTTGTCGCTGACCTTCAGCAGGCCCTCCTGGACGGCGAATCCCACCGCCGCGCCGGTGAAGGACTTGGTGGCGGAATACATCGCGTGCGGGTACTGCGGCCCGTAGGGGCGCCACCAGTGCTCGGCCACGACCTTGTCGTGCCGGAGAATCATCAGGCCGTGGACTTCGTAGCCGCCCTCGTCCAGGGCTTTGAAGAAGTCGGCGATGGTCTCGGAAGGGATGCCCTCCGCCTCCGGCGTGCTGCGCGGCAGCCCGTCATCGTAAGTTTGTGCGACGGTAAACAGCCCGGGCAGCGCCAGCAGGCAGGAAAGAAACAGTCTTTTGAATGTGGTCATGGTTCGAGACCTAGACTGTCATGATCTCCTTTTCCTTGGCGGCGACGATGTCGTCCACCTTCTTGACGTTCTTGTCGGTGATCTTCTGCACTTCGGCTTCGGCTTCCTTCTCGGTGTCCTCGGACATGCCCTCGTTCTTCTGGGCCTTCTTGAGGAGCTCGATGCCGTCGCGGCGGGCGTTGCGCACCACGACCTTGGCGTTCTCGCCGGTGGTCTTGGCCTTCTTGATGAGGTCCTTGCGGCGCTCCTCGGTCAGGGCCGGGACGGTGCAGCGGATGATCTCGCCGTTGTTCTGCGGGGTGAGGCCGAGGTTGGCGTCGATGATGGCCTTCTCGATCTTGGGGATGAGGTTCTTCTCCCACGGCTGCAACGCCAGGGTCTTCACGTCCGGGGCGGAGATGGAGGCCACCTGGTGGAGGGCGGTGGGCGTGCCGTAGTAGTCGATGGTCACACCGTTGAATATGGAAGGATTGGCCTTGCCGACGCGGTAGGTCTTGAGGTCCTCCTCCAGGAAGTTGAGGGCTTCCTGCATCTTGCCGTCGGTCTGGTTGATGATTTCTTTTGCTCTGTCGGTCAACATATCTTTATACTTTTTTTAGTTATCAGTTTATGCGTGCACCACGGTGCCGATCTTCTCCCCGTTCAAGAGGCGTGCCAGATTGCCGTCCTGCTCCACGTTGAAGACGATGATGGGCACGGGGCCCTGCTCGCAGAGGGCGTAGGCGGTCAGGTCCATCACCTTGAGCTTGTCGGCGAGCGCTTTCTCGAAGGTGAGCTCGTCGTAGCGCGTGGCGGTCGGGTCCTTCTCGGGGTCGGCGGTATAGACACCGTCCACGCGGGTGCCCTTCAGCAGGGCGTCCGCGCCGATCTCGAGGGCGCGCAGCGCGGCGCCGGAGTCGGTGGTGAAGTAGGGGTTGCCGGTACCGCCGGCGATGAGGGCCACGCCGCCGCGCTCCAGCACGGCCACGGCGTCCTCCTTCCTATAATAATGCGCGACGGGAGTCATCGGGGTGGCGGTGAAGACTTCCGCCTCCACGCCCAGGCTGCGGATGGCGCCGGCGATGGCGAGCGCGTTCATCACGGTGGCGAGCATACCCATGCGGTCGCCGGTGATGCGGTCGAAGCCCTTGCCAACGCCCTGCAGGCCACGGAAGAAGTTGCCGCCGCCGTTGACCACGGCTACCTGGTGGCCGGCCTTGACGGCGTCCACGATTTCGCGGGCGTAGCGGACGAGGTATTTCTCGTCGATTCCTTTGCCGGCGGGGCCGCCCAGGGACTCGCCGCTCAATTTTAGCAGTACTCTCATAATCGTCATTCCGGGCCTGACCCGGAATCCTTTAATGGATAACAAATTTATTGGAAAATTATGAAACTTGCAAGATTCGGGTTATATTTGCAGTCTAGACCAGCATTAATACAAACGAGATGTTTATATTCAATTCTTCTATCGGCAAGAAATTCATCCAGGCGGTGAGTGGAGCCTTTCTGATCTTCTTCCTCATCCTTCACGGGGTCATCAATTTCTTCTCCGTCATTGATTCCTTTACCGGCAAGTTCGGTGTTGTCGCGAACGACGAGGCAATCTTCAGCAAGGGCGACGGCCTGTTCAAGCTCGGCTGCGACTTCATGTCCACGCCGATCATCGACATCATGGTCCCGATCCTCGCGCTCGGCTTCGTGATCCACATCGCTTACGGTTGCTGGCTGACCTGGCAGAACATCCGCGCCCGCGGCGGCTGGAAGCGCTATGAGGTGGCCAGCAACGCCGCCGTCGATTCCTGGTCCGCGAAGAACATGCTCGTGCTGGGTATCATGATCCTCGGCATCCTGGGCTTCCACCTGACCCACTTCTGGGCCAAGATGCAGCTCCCCGAGATGTTCGGAATCGGCAATTTTGAGAACAATCCTTACCTCCTGCTGACCGTCACGTTCAGCAAGTGGTGGGTCGTGGCGCTCTACCT
>JAGCYX010000072.1 GCA_017960585.1 Bacteroidales bacterium | reverse complement strand
TAAAACCTGGAATAGGCCCTCAACTCGGGCAATCATCTCCTTGAGAATCGAAAAAATCGAAGGATACCGAATCATATCGATATCCTTCGATTGACTTAATTGTCAGAGGCCTTTCGTTTGGACACCTTTTTCAGTGCCCTCCAAAGATTGCGACTCTTTTTTGTCTGGGTGACTCGACTTGAACGAGCGACCTCCTGGTCCCTAACCAGGTGCGCTACCAACTGCGCCACACCCAGATACCCTCGAAAGGGATTGCAAAGATAGTCAATTTTTCGGAAATGCATCGGCTTTCGGGAAAAAACTGTAACTTCGCATAACATGAAGAAACATATCGGAGATATCATAGGACTTGTGCTGCTGGCTTTCGTGGCAGCCTGCCGCTTCATCACGCCGGTGGCGGATTTCTACGCGGAACGTTGCTATCCAATCATTTCGGCCGTCCTTTCCTGGCCGGCGTCGCTGGTGCCGTTCTCGCTGGAGGAGCTGACGGTCGTCGGGTTCTTCATCGCTTTCATCGCCGTGATCGTGCGCGCCATCCGCAGGAGGAAGAAGTTCCTCTGGTGGCTGGGACGGACCGGGCGCGTGGTGCTGTGGCTGCTGGTCTGGTTCTACCTGGGCTGGGGCAACAATTACTTCCGGACGCCCCTCTACGCCCGACTGGGCGTGAAGCCGGCGCAGTTCGAGCAGGAGACCTTCGACCGCTTCCTCAACGAATATACCGATATGCTGTACGACTGCGTGAGCCGGCCGCAGACCCTGGAAACGCAGGTGCTGGAGCAGCGCATCAAGAATTTCTACGCCCAGGACATCGCCGCCTGCGGCTACACCCCGCTGCGCTCCTGGCAGCACGTGAAGAAGCCGCTGATCAACCCGCTGTACTCCGCTGTGAGCATCCTGGGCTGGCTGGGTCCCTTCTTCTGCGAGACCCAGGTCAACCTGGACGTCCCGGGGCTGCAGTACCCCTCCACCCTGGCCCACGAGATGTCCCACCTCTGCGGCGTGACCAACGAAGGCGAGGCCAACTACTGGGCCTACGCTTTCTGCCGGCAGTCGGAGGACCCGTCGCTCCGCTACAGCGGCTGCCTGGCCATCTTCCCCTACGTCGTCCAGAACGTCCGGGCCCTGCTCCCGCCGAACCAGTCCGCCGCGTGGGAATACGACATCCCGCAGCAGGTCTGGGACGATTCCACCGCCCTCAACCAGTTCTGGCTCGAGAAACGCGTCCCCTTCATCGAGAAGGCCCAGCGCCGGATCATGGACCTGTTCCTGAAATCAAACGGCATCTCGGACGGCGCCAGGAGCTACCAGGGCGTCGTCGGCATCATCATCACGATGGATGAGCGCGGGAATCACCCCGCCCAATAAACGGAATTCTATAAAAGGAAGAACAGCGCCACGCCGGTGATGCTCACGATCAGTCCGACGATCTCCTTCAGCCGGATCTTCTTCTTGTTCACCAGTACCTCCGGCGCCAGGATGAGCACCGGCGTCAGCGCCATCAGCGTGGAGGCGATGCCGGCGTTCGCGTAGCGGACCGCCATCAGCGACAGCGACACGCCGACGGCCGGGCCGAACAGCGTGATGATGGACGCGTACTTCATGGCCACGGGATCCTTGACGGCGTTGCGCAGCTTGCCGAAATCCTTCTGCAGCAGCAGGATGAGCAGGAAGCCCAGCCCGCCGATGATGGCCCGCATCATCGTGGACGCGAAGGGCAGCATGCCCTCCATCATGGCCGGAGCATCGGCGGGCAGCGCGGCGGAATAATATTGCATGCCGATCTTGCTCAGGACCAGGCCCACGCCCTGCCCCACCCCGGCGCCGACGCCCAGCAGGATGCCCTTCAGCGGCAGGTCCAGCTTGAAATGATGGCCGGAATCCCGGCTCAGGATGGAGATGGCGATACCGCAGAGCGTGATGCCCATCGCGAGCATGGAGGTCCAGCCGAGCGCCTCGCCCAGCATCAGCCAGCCCGCGATGGCCGCCATCGGCGGCGCCAGCGTCATCATCAGCTGGCCGAAACGCGGCCCGAGGTAGATGTAGCAGTTGAAGAGGCAGTAATCGCCGAACACGTAGCCCACCAGGGCCGAGAGGCCCAGCCACAGCCAGGTGTTCCCGTCGGCATAGACCGGATAGGGATGCCCGATGGTGATCCATAGCAGGACCCCGAGAAAGAGCGTCGCCAGCACCAGCCGGAGTACGTTGGTGACCATGGCGCCCACCCGCCGGCTGGCCTTGTCGGCGAACCAGGCGGTGATGGTCCAGGACACGGCCACACCCAGCGATATGATCTCTCCGAGATGATTCACGGGAGCAAAGATAATCGAAAAAAGTCCGTATCTTCGTGCCCCGAATGAAAAAAGAAGAAAAATACCGGGAGTTGCTCCCGAAGGTCCGCGCCCTGGTCGGCGGCGAGACGGACAGAATCGCGAATATGGCCAACGTGGCCGCCCTCCTGCATCTGGAAATGGGTTTTTGGTGGACCGGCTTCTACCGCGTCGAGGGTCAGGAACTCGTCCTGGGGCCGTTCCAGGGCCCCGTGGCCTGCACCCGCATCCCGTTCGGACGGGGCGTCTGCGGCACGGCCTGGCGCGAACGGAAGACCATCGTCGTCCCGGACGTCGAACAGTTCCCCGGCCACATCGCCTGCTCCTCGGAATCCCGGAGCGAGATCGTCGTGCCCGTCTGGCAGGGCGATGAAATCGTGGCCGTGCTGGACATCGACAGCCGCGAACTGGGCACTTTCGACGAGACCGACCGGCACTATCTGGAGCAAATCGCCGCACTGTAAGCACCATGACCCGAATCCTGTTCGTCTGCCACGGCAACATCTGCCGGAGCCCCATGGCAGAATTCATCCTCAAGGCCCTGACCCGGGCCCGGGGGCTCGAAGACCAATATTATATCGAATCCGCCGCCGTCTCCATGGAGGAGATCGGCAACCCCATCTATCCGCCCGCCAAGCGCTGTCTGACCCAGCACGGCGTGCCGTTCGACACCGGCAAGCGCGCCCGTCAGGTCACGCGCAGCGACTACGAGCGCTTCGACCGCATCATCTGCATGGACAGCTCCAACCTGCGCTGGATCCGCCGCATCATCCCGGAAGACCCGCAGGGGAAAATCCACCTGATGATGTCCTATGCGGGGAAAGGCCGCGACGTGGCGGATCCGTGGTACACAGGGGATTTCGAAACCACTTTCCAGGAAATTCTGGAGGGCTGCGAGGCGATGCTCGGCTAAATCGGCCGGAGCCTTTCATTTCTACGGAATAATTATTATATTTGCCCGATTTACGCATTTCAGAATTATGAGTATCCAGCAAGATAAAATCCAAGAACTGGTCGAGCGCCGCGCCACGGCGAAACTCGGCGGCGGCCAGAAGCGTATCGACGCCCAGCACCAGAAGGGCAAGCTCACCGCCCGCGAGCGTCTGGAGAAGCTCCTGGACCCGGGCAGCTTCGAAGAGTTCGACATGTTCGTGCAGCACCGCTGCACCAACTTCGGCATGGAAGCGACCCATCCGGACGGCGACGGCGTCGTGACCGGACAGGGCACCATCGACGGCAGGCTGGTCTTCGTGTTCGCCCAGGACTTCACCGTCAACGGCGGTTCGCTGAGTAAGACCATGTCCGAGAAGATCTGCAAGGTCATGGATATGGCCGTGCGTGCCGGCGCCCCGGTGATCGGCCTCAACGATTCAGGCGGCGCCCGCATCCAGGAGGGCATCGACGCCCTGGCGGGCTACGGCGAGATCTTCGAGCGCAACATCCTCGCCAGCGGCGTGATCCCCCAGATCAGCGGCATCTTCGGCCCCTGCGCCGGCGGCGCCGTGTACTCCCCCGCCCTGACCGACTTCACCCTGATGGTGCAGAACACCTCCTATATGTTCCTTACCGGCCCGGCGGTCGTCAAGTCCGTCACGGGCGAGGACGTGGACCAGGAGAGCCTCGGCGGCGCCGCCGTGCACGCCTCCAAGTCCGGCGTGGCGCACTTCAGCGCCCCGTCCGAGGAGGAAGGCATCGCCACCATCAAGAAGCTCCTCTCCTTCCTGCCGCAGAACAACCTCTCCATCGCGCCCGAGCGGCCCACCCAGGACCCCGTCGGCCGCGTGGACGACGCCCTGAACGATATCGTCCCCGACAATCCCAACAAGGCCTACGACATGTACGGCGTGATCCGCAGCATCGTGGATGACGGCGAGTTCTTCGAGGTCCACAAGGACTTCGCCAAGAACATCATCGTCGGCTTCGCCCATATGGGCGGCCGCAGCGTGGGCGTCGTGGCCAACCAGCCCGGCGTGCTGGCCGGCGTGCTGGACATCAACGCTTCCCGCAAGGGCGCCCGTTTCGTGCGCTTCTGCGACGCGTTCAACATTCCCCTCGTGACCCTCGTGGACGTCCCGGGCTTCCTGCCGGGCACGCAGCAGGAGTACGGCGCCATCATCACCAACGGCGCGAAGCTCCTCTACGCCTATGGCGAGGCCACCGTCCCCAAGGTCACCGTGACCCTGCGCAAGAGCTACGGCGGCGCGCACATCGTGATGAGCTGCAAGCAGCTCCGCGGCGATGTGAACTACGCCTGGCCGACCGCCAACATCGCCGTGATGGGCGCGGAGGGCGCCGTGAACATCCTCTATGGCAAGGAAATCAAGGCCGAGACGGATCCCGCCAGGCAGGCGGAGATCGCCGAGACCCGCAAACAGGAATACAACGACCTCTTCTGCAATCCCTACCAGGCTGCGCAGAAGGGCTACATCGAGGACGTCATCGAGCCGCGCAACACGCGCTTCCGCGTGATCCGCGCCCTCGCCACCCTCGAAGGCAAACGACAGGAAATCCCCGCGAAGAAGCATGACAACCTTCCTTTATAGTCTCCTGCCCCTCACGGCCGGCGGAGACCGGATGGCCGAGATCGATCCGCACGGATGGACGCTGACCCTGATCAGTGTCAGCGTAGTCTTCGCGGCGCTCATCGTCCTGTACTTCATCTACAACTTCTCCGGCAACATCTTCTCCGGCAAGTTCAAGCGCAAGCCGAAGGCCCCGAAGGCGGCCAAGGGCGCGCCCACCGGCGAAGTGGCGGCGGCCATCGCCCTCGCCCTGCAGGCGGAGGCGGGCGGCGAGACCGAGGCGGCCATCGCCACGGCCCTCCACCTGTACCTCTCGGAGAGCATCCACGACATCGAGCCGGGCTTCATCACCCTGCGCCATACCCCGTCCTCCTGGGACGACAGACAATCCAATTTCAGAAAAACACCCCGCAAATGAAAGCATACAAGTTCAAGATTGGCGGCAACCAGTATGATGTGACCGTCAACGGCATCGAAGGAAAACTCGCCGACGTGACCGTCAACGGCGTCAACTATCAGGTCGAACTCGAAAACGAGGTCGCCGCCGCCCCTGCGGCCGCCGCCCCCGCCGCCGCTCCTGCAGCAGCTGCCGCTCCGGCAGCTCCCGCCGCCGCGGCTCCGGCGGGTGGAAAGAAAATTGGTTCCCCGCTCCCGGGCGTCATCATTTCCGTGGACGTGAAGGAGGGCCAGGCCGTCAAGCGCGGCCAGAAGGTCGCCGTGATCGAGGCCATGAAGATGGAGAACGAGATCCTCGCCGAGTGCGACGGCACCATCACCGCCATCCATGTCAAACAGGGTGATTCCGTGCTGGAAGGCGCAGACATCGTAACGATCGGCTAATGGGAAACATTTTTGACAGTCTGCAGCAGTTCTGGCAGTTCACGGGCTTCGCGAACTGCACCTGGCAGCACCTGATGATGATCGCCATCGGCCTCGGCTTCATCACCCTGGGTATTGTCAAGCACTGGGAACCGCTGCTGCTCGTGCCGATCGGTTTCGGCATGATCGTGGGTAACATCCCGCTCTTCTTCGACCCGGCCACCGGCGTCGGCCTGCGGATCGGTATCTACGAGGAGAACTCGGTGCTCAACATCCTGTACCACGGTGTGAAGAACGGCTGGTATCCCCCGCTCATCTTCCTGGGCATCGGCGCCATGACGGACTTCAGCGCCCTGATCTCGCAGCCGCGCCTGATCCTGATCGGCGCCGCCGCACAGATGGGTATCTTCGGCGCCTACCTGCTCTCGCTCGTGCTCGGCTTCGCGCCCAATGAGGCCGGTGCCATCGGCATCATCGGCGGCGCGGACGGCCCGACGGCCATCTTCCTGAGTTCCAAGCTCGCTCCCGAACTGATGGGCGCCATCGCCGTGTCGGCCTACTCCTACATGGCCCTCGTGCCCGTGATCCAGAAACCCCTCATGCTGCTCCGGACCACGCAGAAGGAGCGCGTAAGCCGCTTGAAGTAGCCGCGCGTGGTAAGCCAGCACGAGAAGATTATCTTCCCGATCATCGGCTTCCTCTGCACCGCGTTCATCGTCCCCTCCGGCCT
>JAGCYX010000071.1 GCA_017960585.1 Bacteroidales bacterium | reverse complement strand
TTCCAGGTATTTGGTATAAGGGACTTTATAGTCGTGGATGTGGCCCAGCATCACCTCCACGGTCCGGTTCGTGACCGTGTCGAGGAAGCGCCGGTCGTGGCTGACGAGCAGCAGGGCGCAGCGGCGGGCCTTGAGGTAATCCTCCAGCCACTCGATGGACTCGATGTCCCGGTGGTTGGTGGGCTCGGCCAGGAGCAGGACGTCGGGTTGCGCGAGCAGGATCTTCGCCAGCTCGATGCGCATGTTCCAGCCCTGCGAAAAGGTTTCGGTCAGGCGGTCGAGTTCGTCGTCCAGGAAGCCCAGGCCCAACAGGGTACGGCGCGCCTGGACCTCAGGCGGCTCGCTGTGGCTCATCTCCAAGCGGTCGTTCAGGCTGGTCAGGCGTTCTATCAGCTCCGCATAAGCGTCTGATTCATAGTCGGTCCGCGTCTCCAGTTCGTGGGTCACGGAGGCGATCTCACGCTCGATTTCGGCCGTGCCGGCGAAGGCAGTCATCGCCTCTTCGAGGACGGTGCGGCCACGGTGGTGCTCCATGATCTGGGGCAGGTAGCCGACGGTGAGGTCGCGGGGCTTGTCGATGCGGCCGGAAGTCGGATTCTGCAGGCCGCAGATCAGTTTCAGGATGGTGGACTTCCCCGCCCCGTTCTTTCCCACGAGGCCGATCTTGTCGGTCTCGCTGATATGGAAGTTAATCTTGTCCAACAGGACGAAACCTCCATACGCAACGGTCACATCCTCAATCGAAATCATACGAAAAACAGTTCATCAAAGTATTCAGGCCGATGGAAGTCGGGCTTCGGCGTGGCGATGGGCGCCCAACTGACATAGTGCGGGACCGGCAGGCGGTCGCCGCATTTATAGAAGTTGCCGCGGGCGTGCAGGCCGGAGAAGGTTTCCAGGCCGAAGGTGGACGCCGGGATGACCAGCGCCAGCTCCCAGGCGGTCGGTTCCTCGCGGAGGCCGAACGGCTCCGTTCCGAGCGACGGGCGGCGCAAAATGCCCGAATACGCCCATTCCGGGAGCGTTTCGCGGCCATGACGGCCCTCGCCGCGGCAGAGATACAACTTGCCCGTACAGGTGCATTCCAGGTTATAATACAGCCCGTCCTCGCGCGGCGCGAAGAAGAACTCCACGCAGGAATCCTCCCAGACGTGCTCCCGGTCCGCCGCGCAGACCGCACGAACGGCCTGCTCCTGCACCCGGAACGTCAAATGCAGGGCGTCGCCCGTGTGGAAGATGTCGAACGACACCTCCGGACGGTACGGGAAGGCTTCCGGCCAGTTCAGGCAGGCTATCCGTTCGCTTCGGACTTCTCGGGAGATTTGGAGCATAGCAGGATGGACAATTCGTAGAGGAAATACAGCGGGAAGGCCAGCACGAACATCGAGAAGGGATCGGCGGGCGTGATGAGGGCGGCCAGTACCAGCACGACTACGACGGCGTAGCGCCGCCCCTTGCGCAGCATGGCGCGGCTGAGCACGCCCAGCCGGTTCAGCACCAGCACCACCGTCGGAAACTCGAAGGCGATGCCGATCAGCAGCACCATCGAGAAAAACATCGACATATAGGAGCCGAGCGTGATGGTGTTGGACACGCTGTCGCTGACCGTATAATTCATGAAAAACTGCAGGCAGACGGGCAGGACGATGAAATAGCCGACCGTCACACCCAGGTAAAAGAGCCCCGTGGACAGGGCGAAAGCCGTCCCTACGGGGCGCCTCTCCCCCGCGTACAGCGCCGGCTCCAGGAAGCGCCACAGCTCCCAGATCACGTACGGGAACGCGGCCACCAGGCCCACGGCGAACGCCGTCCGGAGGTGGACGAAAAACTGCGCGCTCAGCTCCACGTTGATCAACTGCATCGAAAAATCCCAGCCCAGCAGGCGGTAGATGCAGAAATCTGCGCGCGAAGGCGCGAGCACGATGCGGTCAAAGAGAAACTCCTTGAAGGCGAAGCCCAGGACGGCGCAGAGGCAAATGGCACCCAGCGCGCGGAACAGCGTCCCCCGCAGCACGTCGAGATGGTCCCAGAAGGACATCTCCCTGTCGGTGCCCGCCCCAGCCACTATTCGGCCTTGGGCGTTTCGTCGGACTTGGGGGCCGGTTTGGAAGCATCCGTCTGGTTGACCTGCTCGTCAACCTCGTTCATGCCCTCCTTGAAACTCTTCACGCCTTTGCCCACGCCTTTCATCAGTTCGGGAATCTTCTTGCCGCCGAAAATCAGGACAATGACCACGATGATGAGGATGAGCTCCCAGGTGCCGATAAACAAAGGATATACTAACATAAGCCTCACGGGATTAATTCATGGTTTGGAGGGAAGCCTCCAGCGCCTCGATGCGCGCCAGGGCGTCGGCTTCCTTCTTGCGCTCGCCGGCGATCACGGCCTCGGGCGCATGTGCGACGAATTTCTCGTTGGAGAGTTTGGCCCGGACACCCGCGAGGAACTTGCGCTGGTGCTCGAGTTCCGCCTGCAGCTTGCCCTTCTCCTCGTCGGCGTTGACGAAGCCCGCGAGCGGAATGCTCATCTTGACCGTCCCCACCAGGAACGACACGGAAGCGCCTTCTGCAGCGCCAGCCTGGATCATGCCCACGTTGGCGGCCTTCTTGATGACCGGCAGCAGCTCCTCGGAGAACGGACCGTTGATGAAGAGGTCGAGCGACTCCTTCGGAGCGATCTGCTTCTGCGCGCGGACGGCACGGATGGAGATGATCGCCTCGCGCGCCTGCTCGAATGCAGCGAGGAAAGCGGCATCGCAGGCCCCGGCCTTCGGGGTGGGTTGGACCATGATGGTCTCCCCATCCTTGCGTGTAGCCATGGCCTGCCAGAGTTCCTCGGTGATGAACGGCATCACGGGGTGGATGAGCTTGATGAGCTTCTCGAAGAAGCACACGGCGGCGTCGCGGCTGGCCTTGTCCACGGCCTTGCCGTATTCCGGCTTCACCAGCTCCAGGAACCAGCTGCAGTAGTCGTCCCAGAAGAGCTTGTAGATGGCCATCAGGGCGTCGTTGATACGGAACTTCGAATAGTGGTCCTCGACCGTTTCGATGGTCTTGGAAAGCAGGTTCTCGAACCATTTGACGGCCACGCGGGCGGCCTCCGGCTGTGCGGCGGATTCGTCCACCTGCCAGTTGCTCACGAGGCGCCAGGCGTTCCAGATCTTGGCGCAGAAGTTACGTCCCTGCTCCACCTGCGACTCGTCGTAGAGGATATCGTTACCCGCCGACGCGCAGAGCAGCATGCCGAGCCGGACGGCGTCGGCGCCGTATTTCGCGATGAGATCCAACGGGTTCGGGCTGTTGCCCAGGGTCTTGGACATCTTGCGGCCGATCTTGTCGCGCACGATGCCGGTGAAATACACGTTGGAGAACGGTTCCTTGCCCATGAACTCCTCACCGGCCATGATCATGCGGGCCACCCAGAAGAAGATGATGTCCGGGCCGGTCACCAGGTCGTTGGTCGGATAGTAGTAGGCCAGGTCGGCGTTGGGCTTGTGGTCCGGATGGCCGGGCATCTCCGGATCGAACACGGAGATCGGCCAGAGCCAGGAGCTGAACCAGGTGTCGAGCACGTCCTCGTCCTGCTTCAGGTCGGCGGCCGTCAGGGCCGGATTGATCTTCTGCGCCGCCGCCAGGGCCTTTTCGGCCGTCTCTTCGACGACCACCTGCCCGTCGGGCAGATACCAGGCCGGGATGCGCTGGCCCCACCAGAGCTGGCGGGAGATGCACCAGTCGCGGGCGGTCTCCATCCAGTGGCGGTAGGTGTTCATGTATTTGTCGGGGATGAAAGTCGTCTTGCCGCTCTCGACGGTCTCGAGGGCGACCTTG
>JAGCYX010000070.1 GCA_017960585.1 Bacteroidales bacterium | reverse complement strand
GAGGCCGCGACCTTCGTGCGCCAGAAGCTCGACTCGGCCAAGTGGTTCGTCGAGGCGCTCAAGCAGCGCCAGAACACCCTCAACAAGACGATGTCCGCCATCCTGGAATACCAGCACGACTATTTCGTGACCGGCGACGAAGCCGACCTCAAGCCGATGGTCCTCAAGGACATCGCGGAGAAGACCGGCTTCGACATCTCCACCATCTCGCGCGTGGTCAACAGCAAGTACATCGAGACGCATTTCGGCATCTTCGCGCTGAAGTATTTCTTCTCCGAAGGCATGGAGAACAAAGAAGGCGAGGAGGTGTCCACCCGCGAGCTGAAGAAGGCCCTGCAGGAGTGCGTGGACGCCGAAAACAAGAAGAAACCGCTCACCGACGAACAGTTGGTGGAAGAGATGGAGCGCCGCGGCTACAAGGTCGCGCGCCGCACCATCGCCAAATACCGCGGCCAGCTCGGCATCCCGCTGGCCCGCTGGCGCAAGGAACTGTAGGTATGAAGGGCAGGAGCACGGGCATCCCCGACGTCATCCAGTTCAAGCGGCTGCTGCGCGACCGGGACCTCAAGGCCACGCCGCAGCGGATGGCCGTCCACGAGGCGATGTGCGCCCTCGTGCACGGCTCCGCGGACGACGTGGCGGCCTGGATCGCGGCGCAGGGCACGGCGAAGATTTCCGCCGCGTCGGTCTACAACATCCTCACGCTGCTGGCGGACCTGGGCGTCTACGGACGCCGTTCCGGCCGCGGCGGCAAGATGGTCTTCGACGTGCGCACCGGCCGCCACCTGCACCTCTACGACACGGAGAGCGGGACCTGGCGCGACCTGGAAGACGAAGCGCTGCTGACCTGGATGGAAGCCCACTTCAAGGGCCGCCGTTTCCGGGGCTACAAGATCGACGGCTTCGAGGTCCAGCTGCTCTGCCACCCGACCCGCAAGGGTCCGGGCCGCAAAGCGTAATTTTATGTATATTTGCAAGAATATGGATATAGAACACATCAAATGTCTCATTGTCGGCGGCGGCCCTGCGGGCTACACCGCTGCGATATACGCCTCCCGGGCCGCGCTGGCGCCCGTCCTCTATGAGGGCAACGCCCCCGGCGGCCAGCTCACCACGACCACGGTCGTGGAGAATTTCCCCGGCTATCCCAACGGGGTGGACGCCAACCAGCTGATGTCCGACATGCGGGCGCAGGCCGTCAACCTCGGCGCGGACATCCGCCGCGGGGTGGTGACGGCCGTGGACCTGGACGTCCGTCCGTTCCGCCTGACCGTCGACGGCGAGAAGGTGCTGGAGGCCGACGCCGTGATCGTGGCCACCGGCGCCACGGCCCGCTACCTCGGCCTGCCGTCCGAGAAGAAATTCCTCGGCCTGGGCGTGTCCGCCTGCGCGACCTGCGACGGGTTCTTCTAGCGCAAGAAGGACGTGGCGGTCGTGGGCGGCGGCGACACCGCCTGCGAGGAGGCGACCTACCTGGCCGGCCTCTGCCGCAAGGTCTATATGATTGTCCGTCGCGACGTCCTGCGGGCCTCCGTGGCCATGCAGGAGCGCGTCAAGAATACCCCCAACATCGAGATCCTGTGGAACTGCAACACGCAGGAAGTGCTCGGCGACGCATCCGGCGTGACCGGCGCGCGCCTGGTGCGCAAAGATGGCGAGGTTTTTGATATACAGGTGGACGGCTTCTTCCTGGCCATCGGCCACCACCCGGCTTCCGAGCTTTTCGCGCCGTGGGTGAAGACCGATCCCAACGGATACATCCTCACCGAGGGCGGCAGCAGCCGCACCAACGTGGAGGGCGTGTTCGCCGCCGGGGATGTGCAGGATCCGGTATACCGGCAGGCTGTCAACGCCGCTGCGTCGGGCTGCCGGGCCGCGCTGGATGCCGAAAAATTTTTGAAGCGATGAAAAGATCCTCTATCCTTACCGCCCTGGCCGTGCTCGTGGTCGCGGTTTCCGGCCTGCAGTCCTGCAAGTCGCAGTACGACATGATTCTCGAGAGCAACGACCTCGACGCCAAGTACAACGCCGCGTTCGACTATTTCAACCGCGGCAAATACTCCCGCGCCGCCGCGCTCTTCGAGTCGATCACCCTGCTGACCAACGGCACGGAGCGTCACGACACCGTGATGTACTATCTCGGCCTGAGCAACTATTCCTACAAGGATTACTATACGGCGGAGACCAACTTCCAGCAGTATCTGTCCTATTTCCCGCAGGGAGCCTTCGCGGAGAACGCCGACTTCCTCCGGATCGACTGCATGTACCGGAGCACGCTCCGCTATGAGCTGGACCAGAATCCGACCTACCAGGCCATCACGGCCATCAGCGACTACCTGCGCGCCCATCCTGAGGGGGCCAACGCCGACATCTGCCGCCACCGGCTGCAGGAGCTCGGCGAGCGCCTGGACCGCAAGGCCTTCGAGAACGCCAAGCTCTACTACGTGATGGAGGACTACAAGGCCGCCCGCGTGGCGCTGCGCAACGTCCTGAAGGACGACGCGGACAACGTCTTCCGGGAGGACATCCTCTACTACACGGCCATGTCGTCCTACAAGTTCGCCGACATGAGCGTGGCGTCCAAGCGCCGGGAGCGCTTCCTGGTGTTCCAGGACGACTACCTCAATTTCGTGGGTGAATTCCCCGAATCCGCCTACCGCAAGGAGCTGGACGGGCTCTACAACAAGGTGAAAGAAAAAAATTGAAACTTTCGCGCCGGCCCCGGCCGTACTAGGAATATGGAAAAGAAAATACCTACCAATACGATCACGCGGGACATCAAGGATCTCGCCGCCCCCACGGGCAACATTTATGAGACTGTCGTCATCCTCGCCAAGCGCGCCAACCAGATCGCCCTGGCCGAGAAGAAGGAACTCGCCAAGAAGCTGGAAGATTTCCGCGGCGAGCGCGACACGATGGACGAGGTCTTCGAGAACAAGGAGCAGATCGAAATCTCCAAGTACTACGAGCGTCAGCCCAAGCCGGATCTCGTGGCCATCTCGGAGTTCGAAGACGGCGAACTCTACTACCGGGTAGCCCAGGAAGACAGTGCTGCATAGTCTCCATATCAGGAATTACATACTGATAGACGCCCTGGACATCGATTTTCCAGAGGGTCTAGTCATCATTACGGGCCAGACGGGCGCCGGCAAGTCAATCTTGCTGGGCGCCCTTTCCCTGCTTTCAGGGGCCAGGGCGGACGCGTCGATGATCCAGGAGGGAGCTGATTCCTGCGTGGTCGAGGCGGAGTTCGCCGGCCAGGACGAAGCCCTGGACGCCTTGCTGGCCGAGGCGGATGTCGAGGCGGACGGCGGCACGCTGCTGATCCGCCGCGTGGTGTCCCGCTCGGGACGTTCGCGCAGCTTCATCAACGACTGCCCGGTGCAGGTCGGCCTGCTGCAGCAGGTGGCCGAGCGCCTGGTGGACATCCATTCGCAGCACAAGAGCCTGCTGCTCACCGATCCGCATTTCCAGCTTTCCGTACTGGACCATTTCGCCGGCAACGGCGCGCGGCTCGCTTCCTGCCGGGAGGCGTGGCGCTCGCTGCAGGACCTGCGCGCGCAGCTCGCCGCGGAGCGGGAGCGCCTGGCGCGCCTGCAGGCCGACCGCG
Organism: Bacteroidales bacterium; assembly: GCA_017960585.1. Classification (GTDB taxonomy): domain Bacteria; phylum Bacteroidota; class Bacteroidia; order Bacteroidales; family UBA932; genus Cryptobacteroides. The sequence goes on along the minus strand of JAGCYX010000070.1, from coordinate 17,223 downwards.
ACTATAACGAAGCGCAGTGGCGCCAGCTGGACGAGGCGAAGCTCGTCCCGGGCGAGCTCGAATCCCTGGAGGAGGAGCAGCGCGGCCTGGCGCACGCCGAGCAGATCAAGGAGGCGCTCGGACGCGCCCTGTCGCTGCTGGAGCCGGAAGGGGAGACCCCCGGCGTGGTGGCCGCCCTCAAGGAGTCGGCCCGCAGCCTCGAGCGCATCGCGGGGTACCTGCCGTCCGTGTCGGACCTGCAGGCCCGCCTGGAGTCCGCCCGGATCGAGCTGGACGACATCACGTCCGAGATCGGGACCCTGGACGGCCGCGTGGACTTGTCCCCTGGACGGCTGGAGCAGGTGGAGGAGCGGATGTCGCTGCTCTACACCTTGCTGAAGAAGCATAATTGTTCATCTATCGACGAACTGGTCGCCGTGCGGGAGCGCTACAACGAAGCGCTCTTCGACGCGACCGCGGCCGACGACCGCATCCACGACCTCGAGAAGGCCGTGGGCGAGGCGGAGGACCGCTACCGCGCCATCAGCGCGGAACTGACGGCGTCGCGCGGCGCGGCTGCGCCCGGCTTCGCCGCCGCCATCACGGAGTCGCTCCGCTTCCTGGAGCTGGACCGCGCCGTCTTCGACGTGGCGGTCAGCCCCGCCCCGGAGAGCGCGACGGGCACTGACCGGGTGTCCTACCTGTTCTCCGCCACCGGGCGCGAGCCGGCCGACGTGGCCAAGTGCGCCTCCGGCGGTGAGCTCTCGCGTATCATGCTGTCCCTCAAGGCGATGATGGCCCGTTTCATCGGGATGCCCACGCTGATCTTCGACGAGATCGACACCGGCGTGAGCGGCAGCGTCGCCGACAAGATGGGCCGGATGATCTGCGACATGGGCCGCGACATGCAGGTCTTCTCCATCACGCACCTGCCGCAGGTCGCCGCCAAGGGCGATGCCCACTACGTGGTCTCCAAATCCGTCGCGGCCGACGGCCGCACGGTCTCGAGCATCCGCGAAGTCCAGGGCGAAGAGCGCACGATGGAGATCGCGCGCCTGCTCTCCGGCGCCACCATCTCCGATGCCGCCGTCGCCAACGCCCGTGCCCTCCTCTCGGAAGCCTGACGACCTCACGGTCTCCCTTTCCCTTCACGCTGCCTCTTCGTCCCGAAATTCGTATCATTTCCGGGACAACCCCTGTTATTTTTGAGGGGTTGTCCCGGATCACCCGCCTGATCCGGCTCGACTTTCGGGTTTTTATGCAAATACTTTCTTCAGTTCCTCGACCGGTATCCGGACAATCCGGGCTAATTGCTTCAAATTGAGTCCTGCCTGCTTCTTCAGGATCTTGCAGAGTTGGATCCGCGACGAGATGTCCAAAGTGTTGATCCGATCCGTTCCAAACAGGGCTTTGGACCGCTCCCGGGCAAGGCCGAGGGCTTCCGTGTCGGGAAGCGAGATGCTTCCCCGGTTCATTTCCTGGTTGATTTCGACTTCCATGTTCTGATTCAAGGAAAAGAGATACGTCCGCGGGTCTCCGAACAGGTGCTCTACACGTTTATAATCCGTATAGCAACCCGGCCAGATCATTCCTCCCGGCAACACGGACCAGTCCGCCGGGAGGGTCGCCCGCGTCTCGAAACACTTCCTGCTTTCGTAGATTGACATATCCCCGATCCTGCGTCCAGTTGCGATGAAGGGAGCGAGATCGGAGAAATACAGTGAGGCAGAACTCCACCGATATCCCGCAGGTGCGTACCCCATCCTGGCGACAGTCGGGTTACGTAACACGTACGCGATCTTCTGCTTCAGGTCCTCGGAATCATAAATCTGCCAGGCATCGTATTCCCATGTTTCGTCGACCGGATTGCTCTCCCGGTGCTCACGCTGCCAGATCATGGTAAGCCGGTGATAGAGAGCCATCCATTTGAGACAGTCCTCCCGGGTGCCATGCAGGATGAAGTGGATATGATTGTCCATCAGGCAGAAAGCGATGACGATAACTCCCTGCAGATGAGCCTGGCAGATACCGATGCGGTTCATCCCGGCGATGAACTCTCGGACATTGGTAAATAAAACGCTGTGGTCAAACCCTTTGGTAGCACAGTGGAAATAGTGTTTTACTGAAGTTTTCATGTTTTTTCCGAAAGGTATCAAAGGGGCGCAACAAAGCCAAGGGATTTCGTCCCGCTCGTCACAAATTGTGAAATTTTAGCGTTTTCAATCTTGAGAAATGCTTATCTTCGGAAAGAAATTCATTTAGTTATGGTCAAGCATATTATTCTCTGGACACTGAATCCGGAACTGTCTGAAAAAGAGAAAGAAACCGTTAAGGCGGGGATCAAGGAAGGCCTGGAAGGACTGGTCGGCAAGGTGCCGGGACTGGTCTCCGCCAAGGTCCATATCGACGGACGCCTTGCCTCCTCCAACGCCGACCTGATGCTGGACAGCACGCTCGAGAGCGAGGAGGCCCTGAAAGGCTATGCCGCGCACCCGGCGCACGTCGCCGTGGCGAACGGCAAGGTGCGGCCCTACACGGTCCAGCGCGCCTGCCTGGACTTCGAAGAATAGTTTCCCAAATTAGAGTCTCTGCCCCTAGAGTTTGACGGTGGTGAGGTCGGGGCGGTAGACGATGCGGCGGGCGGCCTGGTTGATGCGGCCGTGGTCGCGGGTGTAGCGGAAGTCGGCCTGGAGGCCCGTCTCGCCGTAGCTGGCGAGTTTCTTGTGCCAGCGGCGGCCGTACTTGGCGCACATCGTGACGAAGTAGTGCATCGTGTCGTAGCCCTGGAAGGCGAAGGAACCAGGCTCGTTCTTGTAGAGGGAACGGTAGGCCAGGATGAACTTCCTGACGGCGGGGTCGTCGTAGTCGATGAAGTAGCTCACCGTCAGGTGGGCCTCCGTGTTGTGGAGGTCGGTCTGGTTGACGCCGTTGGTGCGGGTGCGGGAAGTGCCGTAGAGGATGACGCCGTTGTTGCGCGCGCCTTCGATGCTCAGCGCGCGGACGGTGCGGGTGACGAAAGCCTCACGGTCGGACCCGAGGGCCACGCGGACCTTCTGGCCCTTGCGGAAGGGGATTTCTCCCACGGAGAAGACGCTCTGGAAGCGGACGCCGCGCTCCCGCAGCTCGTCCAGGAAATAGGCGCTCTGCTCGCTGACGGCCTGCGTGGCGGTGTCGCGGACGACGTAGAGGACGTCGCCGTAGGGCAGCTCCTCGCGGATCCAGCGGACGAGTTCGTCGGTCTGCGCGTTGGGCGCGGACGGGGCCTGCACCACGCGGCCGTGCTCGGCCAGCGAGGCGGCCTTGGGCTCCAGCGGGGAAATGAGGACCTTGCCGCGGCACTGCGGAGCGCTGCTCTCCAGCTCGTCAAAGCTCACGGGGCCGATGATGACGTCGTTCTCGTCGATCAGCGACTGGGGGACCGACGTCTTGCTGTCGGCGGTGTCGTAGACCTGCAGGTCGGCCTTGAGGCCGGCCATGCCCAGGTCGCGCAGCGCCAGCAGGGCGCCGCTGTAGAAGTCCAGGAAGTTGTCGCTGGGCCGCTGGGCCGAGGCCTGCAGCGGCAGCGCGAGCCCGATGTGGATCACGTCGGGCATATCCAGCTCATAGCGGTCGTCCCATTCATCGGGCGGCAGCACGGCGCTGCTGTCCTGCGGGGCGGCTGCAGGGTCCGCGACCGGCGCCACCTTGGCCGTGTCCGGCCGGGAATGCCTGGCGGTCGTGTCCGCCGTGGTCTTGGGCGGCTCGGTCTGTTTCTTCTTGCCGGGGAACAGATACCACTGCGCGCATGCATTGAGCGATACGGAGCAGACGAGGATGAGCAGGATGCTGGCTTTTTTCATAATTCTCTTATTGTAAACTTTCGGCAAAGTCGGTCAGGTCGCGCGCGAAGCGGCTCCAGCTGAGGCGCTGCTTCTCGGCTAAGATTCCCGCGTGGAGACGCTCCTGCAGGGCAGGATCGTCGAAATAGCGGGTGATGGCGGCGGCGACGCTCGTCGGCGTGCACGCGTCACAGACAAGTCCCGTGCCGCGCTCGCCGACGGTCTCCTTAAGGCCGCCCACGTCCGTGACCACCATCGGCACTTCGAAGTGGTTGGACACGGCGCTGATGCCGCTCTGCGTCGCGCTCCGGTAGGGGAGGACGGTCAGGTCCGCGGCGGAGAAGTAGTTCTTCACCTCGTCGTCCCGGATGTAGTCGGGGAAGAGGTGGATGCTGCCCGGATCGCGGCTGGCGTCGATCAGGCGCTGATACTTGTCAAAGGAGCCATAAGGCTCTCCGGCGATGACCAGCTGGTATCTGTCGTCCAGCAGGTCGAAGGCCTGCAGCAGGATGTCGAGCCCCTTGTATTCCCGGATGAGTCCGAAGAAGAGGAGGGTCCGGCGGCCGGCCGGCAGGCCGAGAAGGCGCTCCGCGCCGGTGCGGGGCAGCTTCGGCCCGAAATGGGTGTAGATGGGGTGCGGCAGGACCACGTGGGGGACGTCCGCACGCAGGCTCTTCAGGTCGCGGCCGACCTCTTCGCAGAGGGTCACCGCGCCGTCGAGCGTGCCCAGGAAAAGGCGCGTGAGCGGCTTGTCGAACCAGTGGCGCTCGTGGGGGATGACGTTGTCCAGGATGCCGATGACCTTGCAGTTGCGGCCGCAGTGGGCGGCCACGTGCCCCAGCGAGAGGGCGAACCAGGACATCCAGTAGCGGACGATCAGCACGTCGGGGCCCCAGCGGCGGATGGCGCGGGCCGTCCGGCCCCAGGAGAAAGGATCAGCCGTATCCAGCAAGGCTTCCGCCTCGACGGGTACGGCTGTATCTTGTGGCGTCACGTATTGGGTCTTGCCCGGGAAGAGCAGATCCGGATACTGGCGGCTGAAGTTGAACGCACGTACGTCGTGTTCTTTGCCCAGCTCTTCAAAAAGGTTGGCGTTGAACTGGGCGATCCCTCCGCGAAAAGGGTAGAAGCAGGACAGTATGGCGATTTTCAATCCTTATTCCTTTTTGCCCTTCTCCTTGACGTAGGCGGCGTTGAGGCCCTCGATCAAGGCATCGGTGATGTCGCGCTCGGCGACGGCGGAGACGACCGGCATCGGCAGGATGGCGCCCTGGGTGGCGAGGACCATCGCGTAGCCCATCTCGGCGGTGTAGCCGTCGACGAAGTTCTTGATGGCGTCGGAAATCTGGTTCAGCATCACCTGCTGCTCTTCCATGATCTCCCGCTGCTTCTGGGCGGCGTAGTTGTTGAAACTGGCCTCCTGCTCCTGCAGTTTCTGGTACTGCACCTGGGCGGTGGACTGGGTCATCAGGCCCTTGTTCATCTTGTCCTGGAAGGAGTTGGCGTCCTTCTGGAGCTTGTTCTGGCGGCGGGTGACCTCCTGGTTGATGCTGTTGACCTTGGTCTCGACGACGCTGCGAAGGTCGTTGGCCATGTCGTACTCCTGCAGGACGCGGTCCATGTTGAAGTAAACGATGGCGCCCTTCTGGGCTTCGGTAACGGTCTGTTCGGCGGCGGGCTTCTTGTCGCCGCCCTTGGTGAATGTGACGATGGCCAGGGCGATCATGCCCACGAGGGCGATGATGCTGAGGATAAGCGGTAATTTCTTCATTGTATCAGTTGTTGTTTATTGTCTGAAATCGTCATTCCGGGCTTGACCCGGAATCTCCAATTTTGCAAAAATACTCAAAAATTCTGAATCTGCGACAAATATTCTTTGATAGTTGTCTCCAGCCCGAGGTAGAGCGCGTCGCAGATGAGGGCGTGCCCGATGCTCACTTCGTCCACCCAGGGGATGGTCCGGATGAAGAAGGCGAGGTTCTCCAGCGAGAGGTCGTGGCCGGCGTTGAGGCCGAGCCCCAGGTCGCGCACGGCCTTGGCCGTCTCGAGGTAGGGGGCGATGGCCGCGTCGCGGTCGGCCGCATAGCCGGCGGCGTAGGCGGCGGTGTACAGCTCCACGCGGTCGGCGCCGCACTTGAAGGCGCCTTCCGCCATTTTGGGATCGGGATCGATGAAGATGGAGGTGCGGATGCCGCGCTCCTTGAACGAGGCGCACATGCGCTTCAGGAAGGCGTGGTTGCGGATGGTGTTCCAGCCGGCGTTGGAGGTGATGGCGTCCGGGGCGTCCGGCACCAGGGTCACCTGGTCGGGGACGACCTCGCAGACCAGTGCGGAGAAGGAGCCGGTCGGGTTGCCTTCGATATTGAATTCCGTGCGCACGGCGGGACGCAGGGCGCGCACGTCGCTGTAGCGGATATGGCGTTCGTCGGGACGCGGGTGGACGGTGATGCCCTGGGCTCCGAAACGCTCGCAGTCGAGGGCGGTTTTCAGCACATCCGGCATGTTGCCGCCACGGGCGTTGCGCAGTGTGGCGATTTTGTTGATGTTGACACTCAGACGGGTCATTGCTTGTGGGATTAAAATCTCACAAAAGTAAGCATTTCTGTATAATAATTGTAAATTAAGTGCTAAATTTGAGGCTCAAAATGAAATTGGCCTATTATATCAAGAAAAACCGGCTCAAGGGCGATTCCCGCGTGGAAGCGCTCCTGGAGCGGCTGCGTTCCGCCGGGCACGATCTGTATGCCGTCGAGCAGCCGGGCGACTTCCGGCCGGACACGGACGTGCTGCTGAGCCTGGGCGGTGACGGCACCTTCCTGTCGGCGGCGCGGCTCGCCGTGCCTGCGGGGGTGGCGGTGCTGGGGGTCAATTTCGGCCGTCTCGGTTTCCTGTCCGAGAACGACCCGGAGCGGGTCGCGGAGGCGCTTTCCGCGGGGGATTACCGCATCGAGGAACGCGAACTCCTGCAGATCAGCTGCCCGGATCTGCCCGACGAGGAATTCTGGCCTTTCGCGCTCAACGAGATGAGCGTCTCGCGCGTCAGCCCCTCGATGCTCGGCGTGACGGTCGAGCTGGACGGCGAAGCGCTTCCGACCTACTGGGCGGACGGCCTGCTGGTGGCCACGAGCTCCGGCTCCACGGCCTACAGCCTCAGTGTCGGCGGTCCCATCTGCCTGCCCGAGACCAAGGTCTTCATCTTGGCCCCGATCTCGCCGCACAACCTCAACGTGCGCCCGCTGATCGTGCCGGAGAGCTCCGTCCTGCGCATTTCCCTGCGCTCGCGCGACGACCGTGCCGTCCTCACGATGGACAACCGCAACTACACGATTCCGGCCGGAGCCCGGATCGACGTCTGCGCCGCGCCGATGCGCCTGCGCCGCCTGCGGCTCGGACAATCCAATTTCATCAACGCGTTGCGCACCCGCCTGCTCTGGGGCGAGGACGTCCGCAACGGCAGCAATCACGACTGAAAGACTGTTATGCAAGCACCGGCTAAACTTCCGACACACGTGTCCATCATCATGGACGGCAACGGCCGCTGGGCCAGGGAGCGGGGAAAAGAAAGGGTTTACGGACATTTCGAGGGAGTCGAGAGCGTCCGCGCCGTGATGGAGGCCTCCGTGGACTGGGGCATCCCGTACGTATCGTTCTTCGCCTTCTCGGAGGAGAACTGGGGCCGGCCCGAGGCCGAGGTGCAGACGCTGATGGAGCTGATGGGCCGCGCGATGCTCGGCGAGCTCGACAATTTCATGGAGCACGACGTGCGTTTCATGGTGCTGGGCAACCGCGAGCGCCTTTCGGATGCACTTAAAGCCGATATCGACAAGGTGATGGCCGCCACGGCCGCCAACAAGGGGCTCACGATGATCCTTTTTCTGAGCTACAGCGGCCGCTGGGATATTCTCCAGGCCGCCGAAAAGATGGCACACGATTTGATGAATCAACCCGGGGCCCCGGTGCGGCCCGAAGATTTCAGCCGCTACCTGGTGACCGCCGACATCCCGGATCCGGACTTGCTGATCCGTACCTCGGGAGAACAGAGAATCAGCAACTACCTGCTTTGGCAGACGGCATACACTGAGTTTGTATTTACCGACACGCTCTGGCCCGACTTCCGCAAGGAGGCGTTCCGGAAAGCCCTCGAAGAATACGCTTCGCGGGACCGGCGTTTCGGAAAAATCAAATAAATGGGTATATTTGCACATTTATCGAATGAACATGAAAATAGGACGGATCCTGACCCTTCTCTCCCTGCTGCTCGCCCCGGCGCTCGTCCGTGCGCAGAACGGCGGGATTGAAGTGGATTACAACCATCCGCAGAAATATATCATCGCGGGGATTTCGGTCGAGGGGAACACTGTGTTCGCCGAACAGCAGATCATCAACCAGACCGGCATGCATCCCGGTATGGAGGTGACCGTGCCGAGCGACGACATCTCCAACGTCGTGCGGCGCCTGTTCGCGCAGCGCTTCTTCGAGGACGTCGCCGTGGAAATCGACAGCCTCAGCGCGAAGCGTGACTCCGCCTGGTTCAAGATCCGGATCAAGGAGCGTCCGCGCGTGTCCCGCTGGTCCTTCAGCGGCGTCAAGTCGAGCGAGCGCAAGGACCTCGAGGAGCGGCTGAACCTCCGCCGCGGCGGCGAGTTCTCCGAGTATGTGGAGAAGACCTCCGCCGACATCATCAAGCGCTACTTTGCCGAGAAGGGCTTCCTGCTATGCGGCGTGACCGCCGAGGTTCAGCGCGACACCGTGGTGAAGAACGCCATCCGCGTCAACTTCGCCATCGACAAGGGCGAGAAGGTGCGCATCCGGGACATTAACTTCATCGGCAACGACCACGTCAAGACGTACAAGCTCGCCAAGGCGATGAAGAAGACCAAGTCCAACAAGTTCTACAACTTCTTCCACAGCAAGAAATTCAACGAGAAGGAATACCTGTCCGACAAGAAATCGGCGCTCAGCGCATTCAACGAGGCCGGTTACCGCGACGCCCGCCTGGTGCGCGACTCCATCTACTACGTGGAGCCCGGCAAACTGGCCATCGACCTGGTGTTCGACGAGGGCGAGAAGTACTACTTCCGCGACCTGACCTGGACCGGCAACTCCATCTATGCGTCCAATACGCTGAACGAAGTGCTCGGCATCAAGAAGGGCGACACCTACGACGTGGTCACGATGCAGAAGCGTCTCTACGGCGGCGGCAAGCAGAACGAGCTGGACATCACCAAGCTCTATCGCGACAACGGCTTCCTGTTCTTCAATGTCACGCCGGTCGAGACCAATATCCAGAACGATTCCGTGGACGTGGAGCTCCGGATTTCCGAGGGCAAGCAGGCCACGCTGAACAATATCGTCATCAACGGCAACGACCTGACCAACGAGAAGGTCGTCCGCCGCCAGATCTTCACCCGTCCGGGCTACCTCTTCAGCCAGTCCGACTTCGAGCGCTCTGTGCGCGAAATCGCCTCGCTGGGCCAGTTCGACCCGGAGGCCATCATGGATCCCAACACCGGCTGGTCCGTCATTCCCAACTCGCTGGACAACACGGTGGACATCGTTTACAACGTGACCGAGAAGCCGTCCTCCCAGCTGGAGCTGTCCGGCGGCTGGGGCGGCAAGACCTTCGTGGCCACGGTGGGCGTGTCGTTCAACAACTTCTCCACGCGCCGGATGTTCGACCGGGGCGCCTGGCGTCCTGTTCCGCTCGGCGACGCGCAGAACCTCGCCTTCCGCTTCCAGACCAACGGTACGTATTACACCGCCCTCACGGCCAGTTTCTCCGAGCCCTGGCTCTTCGGCAAGAAGCCTACCTCGCTCAACCTGAGCGGCTACTATACCCGCCAGACCAGTTCCTACCTCGCGCTCAACATCCTCAACCACGACCGCGAGATGCAGGTGTACGGCTTCTCCGCCTCCCTGGGTACGCGCCTGAAGTGGCCGGACAACTATTTCGTCCTCTACAACGGCTTCAACTGGCAGACCTACGACCTGCACAACTGGTATTCCGGCTATTTCATCATCGACGACGGCGTCACGCACAACATCAACTATACGATCAACCTGATCCGCAATTCCACCGACCAGCAGATCTATCCGCGCCAGGGTTCGGAATTCTCCTTCTCGCTGCAGCTGACCCCGCCTTTCTCCCTGCTGCGCAAGCATGACATCGATGCGAACGGCAACAAGGTGCCCGTGGCGAGCTACAAGGACATCAACTACGACAACTGGTCCGGTAAAGACCGCTACAAGTGGATCGAATACCATAAATGGAAATTCTCCGCCACGACGTACAACAAGCTCATCGGCGACCTGGTGCTGATGACGCGTGCGCAGTTCGGCTACCTGGGTTACTACAACCGCAACTGGGGTTATTCCCCGTTCGAGGGCTTCCTCGTGGGTGGCGACGGCATGTCGGGCTATTATTCCTACGGTACGGAAATGATCGCCCTGCGCGGCTATGAGAACAACTCCCTGACGCCGTACCTGCCGTCGAAGTACAACGCCAACGGCTACGCCTACGCCGGCAACGTCTATGATAAATTTACCGTGGAGCTCCGCTATCCGGTGATCCTGCAGCCTTCTTCCACCATCTATGCGCTGGCATTCCTGGAAGGTGGTAACTGCTGGTCGGACATCCGGGAATTCAATCCTTTCCAGATCAAACGCAGCGCTGGCGTCGGTGTTCGCATCTTCTTACCGATGGTGGGTCTGCTCGGCGTCGACTGGGGATGGGGATTCGACGGACCGGAAGGGTCGAAGAGCCAGTTCCACTTCGTGATTGGACAACAGTTTTAACAGATAACTTTTAATTTTTGTTTTTTGATATGAAAAAGATTCTTTTGATTGCCGCTACTGCCTTTGCTGCAGTGACCGCTTTCGCTCAGCCGAAATTCGCCCATGTGAATTCCACCGAGCTGGTTCAGCTCTGCCCGGAGATGGACAAGGCCCGCGAGACGATGACCGCCGCGAGCAACGAAGCCCAGGAGACTTACAACGATATGCAGGCGGAGTTCACCAGCAAGTATCAGACCTATCAGTCCAAGGCCAGCACCTGGACGGATGCGACCCGCCAGAGCAAGGAGAAGGAACTCTCCGAGATTCAGCAGCGTCTTCAGGAGTTCTCCCAGACCGTGCAGATGGAGCTCCAGCAGCAGCAGGAGCAGCTGATGCAGCCGATCTACCAGAAGGTCAACGAAGTTGTCCAGGATCTCGCCAAGAAGGGTGGCTACATCTACGTGTTCGACGTCCAGTCCCTCCTCTATGTGGATGACACGCAGAGCTTCGACCTCACCCCCGACGCCCGCAAGGCCCTGAACATCCCGGCCGACCGGACCCTCGAGTCCCTCGCCGCCGAGCTCCAGGCTCAGCAGGCTGCTGCCCAGCAGTAACAGAAGCTTCCGCCTCGTCCCGCCCCAATCGGGCGGGATGAGGTTTTCCTTCTAACCTGAACCACATTACCACACACTAAAACATAATGATGCAACACAAAGTCATTGACGCCAAAGATGTTGTAATCAGATTCGCAGGAGATTCGGGTGACGGTATGCAGCTCACCGGGTCTCTTTTTGCGGATATGTCAGCCATCTACGGCAACGGTCTCTCCACATTCCCGGACTATCCGGCCGAGATCCGCGCCCCGCACGGGACGGTCTCGGGCGTGTCCGGTTTCCAGGTACACATCGGCTGCGAGAAGGTCTCCACCCCCGGCGACTTCTGCGACCTGCTGGTGGCCATGAATCCCGCCGCCCTCAAGGCGAACGCCAAATGGTGCAAGCGCCACGCGATGATCCTCGTGGACGAGGACTCCTTCGACGAGGCGGGCATGAAGAAGGCCGGTTTCACCACCGACAATCCCTTCACGGAGCTCGGGGTCGAGGACAGGACCCTCATCGTCGCCCCGATCACCACGCTGACCCAGGAAAGCCTGAAGGACAGCGGCATGGACAACAAGGCCATCCTCAAGTGCAAGAACATGTTCACGCTGGGCATGGCCTGCTACATCTACAACCGGCCGCTGGAGTACATCTACACCTATCTGGAGAAGAAATTCGCCAAGAAACATCCCGAAGTGATCGCCCCCAACAAGAAGGTGCTCTTCGACGGCTTCAACTATGCCGCGAACATCCAGGCGATCGCCAATACCTATACCATCGCTCCCGCGGAGCATCTGGAGAAGGGTACCTACCGCAACATCACGGGCAACCAGGCCACGGCCTGGGGCCTGCTGGCCGCGTCCGAGAAGTCGGGCCTGGCCCTCTTCTGCGGTTCCTATCCCATCACGCCGGCCACGGCCATCCTGGAGGAGCTGGCACTCCACAAGAGCCTGGGCGCCAAGACGCTGCAGGCGGAAGACGAGATCGCAGGCATCTGCACGGCCATCGGCGCCGCGTACGCCGGCAACCTCGCCGTGACCACGACCTCCGGCCCGGGCCTCTCGCTGAAGAGCGAGGCGATGGGCCTCGCCGTGATGGCCGAGCTGCCGCTCGTGGTCGTGGACGTCCAGCGCGGCGGCCCTTCGACGGGCCTGCCGACGAAGACGGAGCAGTCCGACCTCAACCAGGCGCTCTACGGCCGCAACGGCGAATGCCCGATGGCCGTGATCGCCGCGCATTCCCCGGCGCATTGCTTCGACGCCGCGTTCCAGGCGGCGAAGATCGCCCTGGAGCACATGACCCCGGTCCTGCTGCTCTCCGAGGGCTTCCTGGGCAACGGTTCCGAGCCCTGGCGCATCCCGGAGATGAAGGATTATCCCGAGATCAAGCCGCCTTTCGTGCAGGGCGTTCTGCCGGAAGGGGAGAAGTTCAAACCCTTCGAGCGCGACCCCGAGACGCTCGTCCGCCGCTGGGCCCTGCCGGGCCAGAAGGGTTTCGAGCACCGCGTGGGCGGCCTGGAGAAGAACCACGCCGGCGTGTTGTCCACCGATCCCGCGAACCACGCGCAGATGGTGGCCGAGCGCGCCGAGAAGGTGGAGCGCATCTCCCGTGACCTGCCGGCCCTTCAGATTCTCAACGGCCCGGCCTCCGGCAAGCTGCTGGTGGTGGGCTGGGGCGGCACCTACGGCCACATCCTCTCCGCCGTGCACGAGATCGGCGACGCCGTCTCCTACGTGCATTTCGACTACATCAACCCGCTGCCCGCGAACACGGAGGAAGTCTTCTCGCAGTTCGAGAAGATCCTCGTCTGCGAGCTCAACAGCGGACAGTTCGTGGATTACCTCCGGGCGAAGTTCCCCGGCCGGGACATCCGCAAGTTCAACAAGGTCCAGGGCCAGCCGTTCCTCGTGAGCGAGCTCGTCGAGGCCGTCAAAAAGGAGATGTAGGCTATGGCAACACTGACATTCAAGGATTTCAAGAGCGATCAGGAGGTCCGCTGGTGCCCCGGATGCGGCGACCACGCGGTGCTGGCCGCCCTGCAGCGCGCGCTCCCCAAGGTGAGCCAGGCGCTCAATTATGACAAGGAACGCTACGTGGTGGTGTCCGGCATCGGCTGCTCCTCCCGGCTTCCTTACTATATGGACACCTACGGGTTCCACAGCATCCACGGCCGCGCCACGGCGGTCTCCACCGGCATCAAGGTGGCGAATCCCTGGCTGACGGTCTGGCAGGCCTGCGGCGACGGCGACGCCCTCGCCATCGGCGGCAACCACTTCATCCACGCCATCCGGCGCAACATCGACATCAACATCATCCTCTTCAACAACCGCATCTACGGCCTGACGAAGGGGCAGTATTCCCCGACCTCCAAGTTCGGCGCGATCACCAAGACCTCGCCCTACGGCACCGTGGAGCACCCGTTCAACCCGGGTTCGCTCGTGCTGGGCGCCAAGGGCACCTTCTTCGCCCGCAGCCTGGACGTGGAGCTGAAGCTCAACGAGGAGATCATGACGGCGGCCGCCCTGCACGACGGCTGCTCTGTGATGGAGATGCTGACCAACTGCGTGATCTTCAACGACGGGGCGCACAAGACGCTCTCCGATCCGGCCGTCAAGGCGGACCACACGATCGTGCTGCGCCACGGCGAGAAGATGATCTTCGGCAAGGACCGCGACCGCGGCCTGATCTACGACGGCAAGAAGATCCGCGCCGTGCGCATCGGCGAGGGCGGTTTCACGGAGGAAGATATCCTCGTGCACGACGCCCATACCGATTTCATCGGCCTGCACATGGCCCTGGCGGATATGAAGGGCCCGGACATGCCGGTGGCCCTCGGCGTGATCCGCGACGTCAAGGACATTACCTACGACGACGGCGTCCGCGACCAGGTCAAGGACGTGATGGCCAAATCGAAGATCCACAGCGTGGACGAGCTGCTCCACAGCGGCTCCACCTGGGAAGTAGAATAATAACATTTCAACCACCTATAATGAAAACACAAGACATCATGGCCCGTCTCCAGGCCAAGTATCCGGGAGAGAAGGAGTATCTCCAGGCGGTACAGGAGGTCCTCGAGTCCGTCGAGGAAGTGTATAACCAACATCCTGAATTCGAAAAGGCGAAGATCGTTGAGCGCATGGTCGAGCCGGACCGCATCTTCACCTTCCGCGTCACCTGGGTGGACGACCAGGGCGAGGTCCAGACCAATACCGGCTACCGCATCCAGTTCAACAGCGCCATCGGCCCCTACAAGGGCGGCCTGCGCTTCCACCGGATGGTGAATCCTTCGATGCTGAAGTTCCTCGGCTTCGAGCAGACCTTCAAGAACGCCCTCACGACCCTCCCGATGGGCGGAGCCAAGGGCGGCAGCGATTTCGATCCCAAGGGCAAGACCGACGCCGAGATCATGCGTTTCTGCCAGGCCTTTATGCTGGAGTTGTGGCAGTGCATCGGCCCCGACCAGGACATCCCGGCCGGCGATGTGGGCGTGGGCGGCCGCGAGATCGGTTTCCTGTACGGCATGTACAAGAAGCTCGCGCGCGAGTACAACACCGGCGTGCTGACCGGCAAGGGCTCCACCTGGGGCGGCTCCATCCTGCGTCCGGAAGCCACCGGCTTCGGCGCGCTCTATTTCACGCAGAACCTGCTGCACCACGCGGGCAAGGACATCCAGGGATGCAAGGTGGCGGTTTCCGGCTTCGGCAACGTGGCCTGGGGCGCCTGCATCAAGGCCCTCGAGCTGGGCGCCAAGGTCGTGGCCATTTCCGGCCCGGACGGCGTCTGCGCCATCCCTGACGGCATCACCAAGGAGATGATCGACTACATGCTCGTGATGCGCGCTTCCAACCGCGACCGCGTGGAGGACATGGCGACCCGTTTTCCGGACAAGGCGCAGTTCACCGCCGGCAAGAAGGCGTGGAGCGTGCCTTGCGACATCGCCCTGCCGTGCGCGTTCCAGAACGAGCTCTCCGAGGACGACGCCAAGGAACTGAAGGCCAACGGTTGCTGGTGCTGCTGCGAGGTGTCCAACATGGGCTGCCAGCCGGGCGCCATCCACTACTTCCAGCACAACGGCGTGCTCTTCGCGCCGGGCAAGGCGGTCAACGCCGGCGGCGTGGCCACTTCCGGCCTGGAGATGACCCAGAACGCCGAGCACATCAGCTGGAGCGGCAAGGAGGTCGACGAGAAGCTGCACTTCATCATGAAGTCCATCCACGAGCAGTGCGTGAAGTTCGGCACCCAGCCGGACGGCTCCGTGGACTACGTGAAGGGCGCCAACATCGCCGGCTTCATGAAGGTCGCGCAGGCGATGCTGGAGCAGGGAACGATTTAGCCTTCGGCCAAATCGTTCCGCAAGGAGGCTGGCATGCTGCCAGCCTCCTTTGCTTTATGACTGGGGGGCGTTCCCCCCAGACCCCCTGCGTCGCTGCGCTCCGAACGTTCGACATCCTTTGCGTTATGTCCGGAAATTGGCTAAATTTGCACTATGGATAATCCGCTGCTGATTCCTTCCCCCCTGCCGTTCGGGGCGCCGCGTTTCGACGCGATCCGCCCGGAGCACTGGCTGCCCGCGTTCCGGGCCGCTATCGCCGAGGGCAAGGCCGAGGCGGACGCCATCGCCGCCAACCCCGAGGTGCCGACCTTCGCCAATACGGTCGAGGCGCTGGAACTGGCCGGTGCGGCGCTGGACCGCGTCAGCGGCCTTTTCTTCAACCTTCTGGAGGCGGAAAGCGATGACGCGATGCAGCAGATGGCCGAGGAGATCTCCCCGGAACTGACGGAGTACGAGATGTACGTCTCGCTCAACGAGGCGCTCTTTGCGCGCGTCAAGGCCGTGTACGACGGCCGGGACGCGCTCGACCTGGCGCCCGACCAGCGCAAGCTGCTGGAGGAGAGCTACAAAGGCTTTACGCGCAGCGGCGCCCTGCTCGGCCCCGAGGACAAGAAAACCTACGCCGCCCTGGAGGAGGAACTCTCGTTGCTGGAACTGAAATACGGCAAGAACGTGCTCGACGCCACCAACGCCTTCTCCCTGGAAATCACCGACGAGGCCGAGCTGGAAGGCCTGCCGCAATATGTCCGCGACGCTGCGGCCCAGGCCGCCCGCGAGAAGGGCCTGGCGGGCTGGCGTTTCGACCTTTCGCACCCGAGCTACGTCCCCTTCCTGCAGTTCAGCGCCCGCGCCGACCTGCGCGAGAAACTGTGGCGCGCCTATAATTCCCGGGCCCTCGGAGGCTCCTTTGACAATAGCGATATCTGCCTGAAGATCACTGATCTGCGCCGCCGCATCGCGCAGTTGCTCGGCTATGCCGACTGGGCCGCCTACGAGCTCGAAGAGCGGATGGCGAAGGAGATCGGCGCCGTGCGCAAGCTGTTCGGCGAGCTGATGGAACCCTCGCTGCCCGCCGCCCGGCGGGAGGTGGCGGAGCTGCTCGCCTACGCGCAGCAGCACGGCTACGCCGGGGCGCAGATGCAGCCCTGGGATTTCCCGTACTGGTCGGAGCGCTTCCGCGCGGAGCATTACGCGCTCAGCGACGAGCAGCTCAAGCCCTATTTCCGGCTGGAAGACTGCATCGCGGCCGTCTTCGGCCTCGCCACGCGCCTCTACGGCGTGCAGTTCGTCCCCCGGACGGACCTGCCGGTGTATCACCCCGACGTGCGCGTCTATGACGTGCAGGACGCGGACGGACGGCATCTGGCGCTGTTCTACGCGGATTTCTTCCCCCGTTCCGGCAAACGCGGCGGTGCGTGGATGACCAATTTCCGCGAACTCGCGGTCCGCGGCGGCGTCGAAGAGCGGCCGCTGGTCAGCATCGTGACCAATTTCTCCAAGCCCACGCCGGACGCACCCTCGCTGCTCACGCACGACGAGCTGACGACCCTGCTGCACGAGTTCGGGCACGCCCTGCACGGGATGCTCGCCGAAGGGCGTTATCCCTCCCTGACGGGCACCAACGTGGCGCGCGACTTCGTGGAGCTGCCCTCGCAGCTGATGGAGAACTGGGGATTCGAACCCGCCTGGCTGCATACCTTTGCGCGGCATTGGAAGACGG
>JAGCYX010000069.1 GCA_017960585.1 Bacteroidales bacterium | reverse complement strand
TCCCGGAACCTGTTTTCTCCGCCATCCGGGAGCGTACAGCCCCGGTTTTGCTCCCGGAATCACTTCGCTGGCCGGGCAGCTACCTCTCTTGCCGGCGGTGGTGCCAAATCCTGCCCGGCATTACCATGCTCCGTCAGCGATGATACCAGTCCGAATCGACGGACATCTTCTTCGCATCTTGGGAGAAATCCACCAGATCGCCCTCCCAGCCACTTCTACGTGTACTTCTCCTTACCTAAACCGCCCTGGAAGCCACTTTTGTCCAAGAGAAATCCACCTAGACCAAGCTCCGTGCCCGATTTTTTGGATTTCTCTTTCCTCTCCAGCATCTTGTTAGGTATATCTCAACTTGTTCAACTACTGTGGGTGTTTTCCCCCACAGTAGCCCACACATCTTCAGCTACTGTGGGTAATTCCCCCCACAGTAGTGTGTGCTTCTTCGACTTCTATGGGTGTTTCCCCAGAGTAAGGCCCTCCCCGGGCGCCCCAGAGTTTGTCCGGAGGCGGTGGTGGCTTTGGGCGCGGGGCTGGAGGGGGTATAAAAGAAATCGCCGAAGGCCCGGCGGGACAATAAGAAGTAGCCGGCCGGGCGGACCTACAAGAAGTCGGCGACGGTCCGGGAGGGATCCCAGACGACCGGCAGGCCGAAGAGACCGCTGGATTCCAGGTATTCTTCGATGGGAGGCAGTCCGATGCTGCTGCGCAGGCTGTCGAGCGCCGCGGGTTCCTCCACGGGCCAGAGATACATCGGCAACGTCTGCTCCTCGCCAAATATGATCGTGCCCGTTATCTTGATCTGCGTACCGTAGATCTGGGGCTTCCCTTCCTCCATCAGGACCCGGTCGTTCAGGGTGGCATAGTCCGACTTGTCCAGGACGCCCTCTTCGGCCTTAGCCTTGACGAGGTCGAGGTATTTTCTGCGGGTTGCGAGGTCGGAGTGGTCGATGACGAGCCAGATGGCCTGATTGGCCTTGTCGGACAGCCGGGCGGGCCAGCCCTCCTTGTCCAGGATGCCGAACACCGTGGCCTGGTTCAGCGAGTCCGTCAGCGCCATTTCGGTGGAATACGTCACGATTTCGTCGTACGACAGCGAGGAAAGCACAGTCCATTTGCGCACCTCCTGGTCCTTGTCATATACCTCTTCCAGGATCCTGTTATACCGATTGCTGCAGCCGGCGAGCGCGGCGAGCAGGAAAACGAAGGCGATTCTACAGAGTCTAAGCATCATTTAATGGAAATAACTGCGGCAAATATACGCAAATACTTATTTAGATACTTGTTGGGACAGAGGAAAATAACTACCTTGAAAAGTTTTTTAAAATCAGAAAGTTCAGTATGGAGGCACACGACGCTAAAACCCCTTACGAGTCTCCCCGCGTGGAGATTCTTGATGTCAATCCCGAAGGAATCGTCTGCGCGAGCAGCGGCGATTTTCCTCATTTCCCCGAACAGAACTGGTAAACGAAGGAGGACAGGACAATGAAGAAAGCATTTCTGATGGTCTGCGCCGCCTTAGTCGCGTTTGCCGCCTGCAACAAGCAGGCTGAGGAGATTCCAGCAGAAAAGAACCAGGTCGTGTTCCATCTCGACGCCCGCCATCCCGAAGATGCCGGCGCCGCCACCAAGGCTGTGAAGACCGCCTGGGAGGCGGGCGACGTGATCTTCGTCTTCATCGCTGGCCAGACCGCTCCGGCCTATCTGGAACTGAAGTACGACGGCAGCTCATGGATCAATACCGGCAAGGGGCTCGCGCCCATGTCCGACGGAACCCGGGCGATGCGCGCGGTCTACCTGCCCTATGGCAGTGATGCCGAAGTGCAGGCGGAGTCCGGCAACTATGTGTTCAGCAAGACGGCATTCAGCTACTACCTCTCGGCATACCAGGAGTTCACGGTCGCCGACGGCGTCGTGACCGGCACGTTCGACATGCAGTTTGCGGACGGCTTCGTGCAGTTCTACTATGAGAAAGAAGGCGTCACGCCGACGGAAGGCGGCTCGACCCTTTCCGTGTCGTACGTCACCCCGACGGCCCTCACGGGCCTCGCGTCGAATCTGAGCCTGAATACTTTCTGCCGGCCGGAGGGCGCTGCGATGCCGGGCCAGGTGTTCGGCGACGGCTACCGGTACAGCGGCGTCGTCCGGGCCGACAAGCGGAACGTGTCCGAAACCTATACCCTCAAGCTGGCTGTCGGGGAGGATTACCGCAAGGCGGACGGAAACAAGAAGATGTGCTGCACCGACGAGGCGGATCCGGAGTATCCCGGCCGCGCGTACAACCTTAGCGGCGTGTCTTCCTGGACGACCGATGCCATGCCGGCGCTGGTCGACATGGGCCTGTCGGTGAAATGGATGAACATGAACTTCGGCGCCACGGCCGAGGGCGAGATCGGCGACTATTACGCCTGGGGCGAGCTGGAGACCTATTATGTGGTCGGCTCGTCCCCGATCCAATGGAAGCCCGGAAAGGATCAGGCCTATACGTGGTATTCTTACAGATGGGATGGATTCCCGCTCGAGAAGTACACCGGCCCGACTGGCGACGGCCTTTCGACGCTGGAGACGGAAGATGACCTGGTCCAGGTCATGGTCGGCGCCGGCTGGCGTCTGCCGTCGAAGGTTGAATGCCAGGAACTGGCCGACACCAAGTCCAATACGGACGACTACGAATGGAGATGGTGCAACGGCTCCACGGAGCAATACGACGGTTCGACCGTCCCGGGCTGGGAGATCAAGTGGAAAACCACCGGAGCGACGATCTTCTTCCCGGCTGCCGGCTTCCGGCTCATCAAAGGCCTCAACTTTGCTGATGGCTACGGATTCTACTGGTCCTCCGACGTCTCGGAGGCAGACTCGAAAGAGGCCTACGATTTTGAATTCAACCTCCCTACGCTCACGGAAGAGCCGCGTGTGGACGATGTCAGCCGCTACGCAGGCCTCACGGTGCGCGGCGTCCGCTGAGGCGCTGGACAAGGAGCGGAGCGACAAGGTTGCCTGCCACGTTGAGCAGCGTGGCGGGAATGTCGCAGATGGTGCCGATGATCAGCAGGGCGGCTGCGAAGGAAGGGTCCAGCCCCAGCACCGCGCAGATGAGCAGTTCGCCGGTCATCCCGCCCACGGGGATGGCGCCCACCACGACGCTTTCCAGCAGCGCCAGGAAGATGACCAGGGCGGCGCCTCCGAGCCCCTGCGGCGGCACGCCGAAGAAATAGAGCGCGAAGAGCACCTTGGCCACGGAGCACACCACGGAACCGTCCTTGTGCAGGTTGATCCCCAGCGGGACGATGCCGTCCACGATCTTGTCGCTGACGCCCAGCCGGCGCGCCGCGGTCATGTTGACGGGCATGCAGGCGGCCGACGAGCAGGTGCCGACGGCCGTCGCCGACGGCGGGAGCATCTCCTTCCAGAAGCGCCCGAGCGGGACGCGGCAGAACAAAGCATATAGCGACAGGAAGACCAGGTAGCACACGGCAGTGGCGCCGCAGACCACCAGGAAGATCTCGAAATAATCCCCCACGATCTGGCCGCCCAGCGAGCCGACGGTGTCGGCAAAATAGCAGCCGATGCCGATGGGCGCGAACTTCATCACCAGGCCCATCATCTTGATGACGACCGCCTCGCCTTCGGCGATAAAGCGCTCCACCAGGGCCGCCTTCTGGCCCAGCAGGGCCACGGCGAGCCCGAACAGCGCGGCGAACAGGATCAGCGGCAGCAGGTGCTCGCGCGAGAGCAGCAGGGCGAAGTCGTCGACCGTCAGGGCCGACACGAGCGCCTCGCCCAGGTCCACGCCTTCCGCCATCACGCTCCCCGCTGCGTCGCCGCCCTGCCCCAGGATCCGGGTGAAGGGGTTCCACGCCGACATGAAGCCGAAGGAGAAGACGCCCGCCACGAGCGACATGGCCAGGAACACGCCCAGCGCGGTCGCGAGGATCCGCCCGACCGCGCCGCTGCGCTGCATCACCACGAGGGAATGCGCCACGGAGAAGAATACCAGCGGCACCACCAGCATGAACACCAGGTTCAGGAACAGCATGCCCGGCGCACGCAGCACCCGGGCGCCGTCCCCCAAGACCGCGCCCAGCACGCCGCCCGCGACCAGACCGAGCAGCAGCAGGAGCGTCGCGCCGTAATTCTTCAGGAAGGCATTCTTCATCTTCAGACAAAGATAGAAAAAAGAATGGCCCGGCGCAATCGCGGGCCGGGCCATCGTCATGCTAGCGGAAGAGCATCGGGGCGAACTGGTGCAGGGAGCGGCGCCAGGTCAGCCACTCGTGGCCGGTGCCCGGGGACTCGTAGTAGACGTGGTTGACGCCGAGGCTGTCGAGGGCGCAATGCAGGTCGTAGATGCCCTTGTACATGCCGGCGGGCTCGTCGGTGCCGATGCTGATGTAGAGGAGATGGTAGTCGTCGTTGATGGAGGTCGGATACATCTCGCTGTCGCGGCGGTCGCCGGGGCCGCGGCCGGAGCCGCTGAAGCCGCCGATCCAGCCGAAGAGCTCGGGATGGTCCAGACCGATGGTGTAGGACTGGAAGCCGCCGAGCGAGAGGCCGCAGATGGCGCGGTGGTCGCGGTCGGTGAGCGTGCGGTAGGTGGCGTCCATGGTCGGGACGGTCTCCTCGACCATCACCTTCTCGAAGGCGTCGAAGTTGAAGAGGTTGAAGCGGCCGCCCTGCTCCTCGCCGGCCAGCATGGCCACGGCGTGCTCGCAGACGATGATCATCGGCACGCACTCCTTCGCGGCGATCAGGTTGTCCATGATGTTCTGCATCATGCCCTGGGTGGCCCAGCCGGTCTCATCCTCGCCGGCGCCGTGCATCAGGTAGAGCACCGGGAAGCGGCGGTCGGGTTCGGAAGCGTACTGCGGCGGCAGGTAAATATAGTAGGGACGGTCCGCACCCGTGAGTTCGGAATGATACTTCTCGATGCGGATCTCGCCGTGCGGGACCTTCTTCTCCAGGTAGTAATCCACGCCGGCCTCGGGGATCTCGATACCGCTGCCCCAGTAGAACGAACCGAAGAACTGCTCTGTGTTCGGGTCGGGTACCCGCTGTCCGTCCACGGTCAGCATGTAGTAGTGGAAGCCCGGAACCTGGGGTTCTGAAGTGACGGTCCAGACACCGTCCTCGCCCTTGGTCATGTCGTAGTTCTTGCCGCCGACGTTCACGGAGACGGCCTGCGCCTCGGGCATATCGACGCGAAAGACGACGCTGAGGTCGGGGTTGACCATAGGATAATCATGGCCGGGAAGGTTGGTGGTGGCGGGAGTCGGTTTGGTCAGTACACCCACCTGGGTGTTCCCCGCGCAGGAGGCGAGGAGGGCGGCTGCAAGGAGCAGCGCGGAGAAAGAATGGATTTTCATATCGTTAATAATATCTTCTGTATTCCGAGTAATCCTTCCGGGAGAGGACGTCCGCTTCGGAGGAGGCTTCGATGACCGAACAGATATAGTCGTTGATCGTGGTGACGCCGGCGTAGATCTTTTGCGGCGGCCAGGCGTTGGAACCGCCGGCGGAGATGCCTTTCTGCTGGAAGCGGATATAGACATGCCATCCGTAACCGTCCAAAACGTGCGCGCGTGGGGTATAGGTCCCCCTCAACTTGTGGAGATTATAGTCCGCCGTCGCTTTGTCGATGCGCTCGAAGAGGTCCGCAGGCCCCGGGATGATGGTCACCTCCCGGTCTTGGTTCAACAAGTAAGCGATGCGCACGGCGCCGTCCTCGTCCCGAAATACGTGGTAGTATTCAATCGGGTACATGGCCGTACTGCTGTAGCTGAATTCATACGAGGTGGCAGGGCCGTCGGGTTTGTCGTTCCGGCCAGTTGCTTTGATTCCGAACGGGAAGAGCAGGGGAAGCATCATGGCGAGCGTAATCAACAATTTCATGGAGTTCAAATTTGTATTTTCAAAGATAATCAATTATTTTTACTCCTCGCAACTTAAAACACTGAATCTAATGGGACTTTTTGACCTTATTGGGAAAGTCGGCAAGGCCGTCTCCCAGGTCCAGGACGCCATCAAGCAGGCGACCGAACAGGTGAATGGCCAGCAGAACGCCGGCCAGCCGTATCAGCAACCCGCCCCTCAGCCCGCACAGCAGCCGGTGCAGCAGGTCTACAACCAGGCTCCTGTCGCCAACCCGCAGGCCTACTTCGCCGAGATCCTCGCCACGGAGTTCCCGCAGTGCGGCGTGGCCGAAAACGTCCCTGTGACGGACCTGACCGGCTTCGTGTCGGATGAGTTCCAGCTCTACAAGACCCGTCCCCGCCAGGTTTACCAGGCCGCCTGGGGCGCACCGTACAGCTTCGTGCTCTATGCCGGTGGCGGCCCGCGCGCCGTGGTGATGCTGGGCGGCGGCCACAGCCACGACCAGAATGTCAAGTACCTGATCTCGCGGATGTACGCCAAGAAGATGGGCCTGCCCTACATCAACTTCTACACGCAGATGCCCAACGAGCGCTCGTACGTGATCCAGCGCATCAGGAAGTTCCTGGTCATCTAAAATCGACAGGAAAAGGGGGATGCAGCCGCTGAGGCTGCGCCTGCGGAGGATGCAGCACCGTCCAACTTCCCCGGCCTTGCAGGCGGCCGGACGGTGTACCGTCCCGTGAACCGCAATTTTGCGGATTCAAAATCTTTCCCCTTTTTCCTTTTTCCATTCATGGAGAGCATCATCAGCGCGCTGTCGCAGCAGGCGGTCTGGGAAGAGTTCCTGGCGCACCGTCTGCTGAAGGGGCGTTTCACCTGGCACGAGTTCGACGACGCCGACGACTTCGTGGCGTCGGAGCAGTACCTGGCCACGGTGGAGCGGCTCCAGCGCGGCGAGGGCCTCGGCATCCCGCAGCGCAAGCTCGTCAACAAGATGGGCTCGGGCAAGAAGCGGGTCGTCTACAGTTTCGCGCCCGAGGAGATGTCCGTCCTCAAGCTGATCGCCCACCTGCTCTACCGCTACGACGACCGCTTCGCCCCCGGCTGCTACGCCTTCCGCCGCGGCCTGCAGGCCAGCGACGCCGTCTTCCGCCTGCGCAAGGCGCTGAAGGGGCAGCGGATGTGGGCGTACAAGCTGGACATCCACGACTACTTCAACTCCATCTCCATCCCCCTGCTGCTGCCCATCCTGCGCGGGCTGCTCGCGGACGATCCGGCGCTGTACGCCTTCTTCGAGCGGCTGCTCTCCGACGACCGGGCGCTGAGCCACGGCGAAGTGGTGCGGGCGCCCCGCGGCGTGATGGCGGGCACGCCCACGGCCCCCTTCCTCGCGGACGTGTACCTGATGGAAGTGGACCACTATTTCGCGAACGCCGGGGTGCTCTACGCGCGCTACTCCGACGACATCATCCTTTTCGCGCCCGACCGGGCGACGCTCGAGCGGCACAAGGCCACGCTGCTCGCCTTCCTGGAGCGCTATCGCCTGCAGGTCAATCCCGACAAAGAGCACCTCTACGCGCCGGACGAGCCCTACGAGTTCCTGGGCTTCCGCTGCCTGGACGGCGCCATCGGCGTGTCCACGGCGACGTTGCGCAAGATGAAGGGCAAGATCCGCCGCGCCGCGCACGCCCTGCAGCGCTGGCGCGTCCGCAAGGACCTGGCGCCGGAATACGCCATGAAGGGACTGATCCGCATCTTCAACGACAAGTTCTTCGGCGGCGACGACCCCGCCACGCTCACCTGGTCCCGCTGGTTCTTCCCGGTCATCAACCGGACCGACGGCCTCCGGGAGCTGGACCATTACCTCCAGCAGGAGCTGCGCTTCCTGTCCACCGGCCGCCACACCAAGGCCAACTTCCGCGTCCGTTACCGGGATCTCAAGGCCCTGGGCTACCGCAGCCTCGTACACGAATTCTACCGCTACAGGAGTTCGTTTTCTGCCTGAAAATAGTTACATTTGTAGATATTCGCCGGGTGAGCCGGCGGATACCGAACGGATATGGCAGAACGAATCGACATGTTGCGCGCCCTGATGCGCGCGAAAGGCTGGGACGCGGTGGTCGTGACCGGCTCGGACCCCCACGGCAGCGAGTACCCGGCCGAGCGCTGGAAGCAGGTGGAGTGGCTGTCCGGCTTCACCGGCGAGGCGGGCGACCTGGTGGTCACCCTGGATCACGCCGGCCTCTGGACCGACACCCGCTACTTCATCCAGGCCGAGCGGCAGCTCGCGGGCACGGGCATCGTGCTCCACAAGACGCGCGTGCCGGAGCAGGTCCTCATCCCCGAATGGCTGGAGCGCCAGTTCGGCGGCGAGGCGCTCATCGCCGTGGACGGCCTGTGCGTCGGCGCCGACTTCGCCCAGTCGCTGCCCGGGACCGTCATCAGCGTCCCCGACCTGCTGAGTCCTTTCTGGACAGACCGTCCCGCCATCCCCCAGACCCCCGTCTTCACCGTGAACCCCGGCGAGCGCCGCCGGGAGAAGCTGGACTGGCTGCGCGCCTTCCTGCGCGAGCGCGAGTGCGACGGGATCCTGCTCACCGCCCTCGACGAGATCGCCTGGCTGCTGAACGTGCGCGCCTCCGACATCGAATACAATCCGCTGGTCATCAGCTACCTGCTCGTCACGCAGACGGATGTCTGCTGGTACGTGCTCAAGGGCGAGGTGGAGGACCCCGAGTCCGGGGCCACCTTCAGCATCCTGGAGGCCGACGGCGTGCGCATCCTGCCCTACGCCGACATCGACTACCTGCCCTCCGAGGCCAGCGGGCGCCTCTTCGTGGACGCTTCCACGCTCAACTACCAGCTCTATTCCAGCCTGACCGCCGCGGGTGTGCCCCTCGAGGAGGGAACGAGCCCCGTGGGGCTGCGCAAGGCGGTCAAGAACATGACCGAGATCGGCGGCATGCGCGACGCGCACCTGCAGGACGGCCTCGCGATGGAGCGTTTCCTGTACTGGCTGGAGCTCTCGGTGGAGGGCGGCCGCGAGATCACGGAATGGGACGCCGCCGTGAAGCTGGGCCAGCTGCGCGCGGACCTGCCACAGTATCGCGGCGACAGTTTCGAGACCATCTCCGCCTGGGGCCCCGGCGCCGCCCTGCCGCACTACGTCACGCCGCACGCCTACGCCCCCGTTATCCGCGAGGGCGGGCTCTACCTCTGCGACTCCGGCGGGCAGTATGACTTCGGCACCACCGACATCACCCGCACCGTGCCGCTGGGACGCATCAGCGCGCTGGAGCGCGAGGACTACACGCTCGTACTGAAGGGACACATCGACCTGGCGATGGCCATTTTCCCGGAAGGGACGCCCGGCTGCCGGCTGGACGCCCTCGCCCGCGAGCCGCTCTGGCGCAGCAAGCGCAACTTCGGCCACGGCACCGGCCACGGCATCGGCTGGTTCCTCGGCGTGCACGAGGGGCCGCAGGACATCCGGCAGAACCTCAACCCCGTCCCCCTGCAGCCGGGTATGATCGTCTCCGACGAACCCGGCATCTACCGGGAGGGCCGGCACGGCGTGCGCCACGAGAACCTGCTGCTCTGCATCGACGCGGGGCAGAACGAGTTCGGCCGCTGGCTCGCGTTCGAGCCGCTGACCCTGTGCCACTTCGAGACGGAGGCGCTGGACCTGTCGCTGCTCGACCGCAGCGAGATCGAGTGGCTCAACGCCTATCACGAACGCGTCTACCGCACGCTTTCCCCGCAGCTTCCCCGCGAAATCGCCGACTGGCTCCGGGAGAAGACGCTGGCGATACAAGTATAATCAGGCATGAAGATCGGATCCCTGGACCTGGGCGAACGCCCGCTGCTGCTCGCGCCGATGGAGGACGTCACCGACGTGTCCTTCCGCGTGCTGTGCCGCGAGCAGGGGGCGGATATGGTGTACACGGAGTTCGTCAACTCCGACGGCCTGATCCGCGACGTGCCCCGGACCATCGCCAAGATGCATACGCTCGAAGAGGAGGCCCCCGTGGGCGTCCAGATCTACGGGCAGTTCCCCGACGCGATGGTGGAGGCGGCCCGCATGGCCGAGAAGGCCGCGGAGCTGGCCGGGGGCCACGGGGCCGACCTCATCGACATCAATTTCGGCTGCCCCGTGAGCAAGATCGCCGGGCGCGGGGCCGGCTCCGGCATGATGCGCGAGCCGGACAAGATGGTCGCCATCACCCGGGCCGTCGTGGAGGCGGTCGGAAAGCCGGTGACCGTGAAGACGCGCCTGGGCTGGGACGACAATTCCAAGATCATCGTCGAGCTCGCGGAGCGCCTGCAGGACGCGGGCATCGCGGCCCTGACCATCCACGGGCGCACGCGCTGCCAGCTCTACAAGGGCGCGGCCGACTGGACGCTGATCGGCGCCGTCAAGGCCAACCCCCGGATGCACATCCCCATCATCGGCAACGGCGACATCACCGACGGGCCTTCCGCCCGCGACGCCTTCGAGCGCTACGGCGTGGACGGCATCATGATCGGCCGCGCGACCTTCGGCCGCCCCTGGATTTTCCGGGAGATCAAGTATTTCCTGGAGCACGGCGAGCCCATGCCGCCCCTGTCGGTCGCGGAGAAGGTGGCCCTGGCGCGGCGCCACCTCGCCCTGTCGCTGCAGTACAAGGGCGAGCCGCGCGGCATCTACGAGATGCGCCGCCACCTGTCCTGCTACTTCAAGGGCCTGCCCGACTTCAAGGAGACCCGCATGCGTATGGTCACGACCCTGGACGTGGCCGAGTTGTACGATATACTCGATAAGATAGAACAGCGATATGATTGACAAGTTCCTCCTCTTCCCTTACTATTTGACGCTCAAGTTGCGCGACCGCCGTTGGAGCCGCCCCGGCCGCAAGTACAGCTACGCCGAAGTGCCGACGCTCAGCATCGGCAACGTGACCGTCGGAGGCACGGGCAAGACCCCGCACGTGGAGATGGTCCTGCGCCTGCTGCAGCAGAGCCCGGCGTGGTGCGACAAGCAGCTGGCCGTGCTCTCGCGCGGTTACAAGCGCGACAGCACCGGCTTCCAGCAGGTGACGGCGGAGGGAAGCGCCTCGATGTACGGCGACGAACCGATGCAGATCAAGAAGAAGTTCCCGGGCGTGGTCGTGGCCGTGGACAAGAAGCGCGAGGAGGGCTGCGACCTGCTGGTGCATCCCGACAAGCTGAAAGGGCGCAAGTGGGCCAAGAAATGCTGGAACCGCGAGTTCCGGCCAGCCGACTACATCGTGCTGGACGACGCCTTCCAGTATCGCAAGCTGAAGACGAACAAGAGCGTGGTGCTGGTGGACTACGGCCGTCCCGTCCAGAAGGATATGCTCCTGCCCCTGGGCCGCCTGCGCGACCTGCCGGAGCGGATCTTCGACGCCGACGCGCTCATCGTGACCAAGTGCCCCGCCGAGCTGGACGACGATGCGCGCATCGCGTTCGTCGAGGCGATGGGCTTCACCGAATACCGCCAGTCCACCTGTGAGGCGATGAATCCCAACGGGCACCGGCAGCTCATCTTCTTCACCACCGTCCAGTACGCCCCGGCGGTGGGCGTCTATCCCACTTCGGAGCCGCGCTTTACCTATTCCAAGAAGGCCATCCTCGTGACGGGCATCGCCAAGGACGGCCCGCTGCGCGCCTATCTCAGCGATACCTACAAGATCGTGGACCGCTTCCGCTTCCCGGACCACCACCGCTACGCGTGGAAGGACATCGTCCGCATCCAGGGTGCCGTGGACAAGCAGCCCACGGCCGCCGTCGTCACCACCGAGAAGGACGCCCAGCGCCTGCTGGACTGCACCGGGATGCCGCAGGCGCTGATGCAGCGCCTGTTCATGGTCCCGATCTCGGCCGATTTCCTCACGGGCGAGGAACGGGAGATCTTCCTGGACTTCATCGCCGCCGTCTGATGCGATGAAGAATGCGTTCCTGAAGAACTACGGCGCCACGCTTCTCCTGCTGCTCGGTCTGGTCGCGGGCGGCGTGCTGGGCGCGGTCCTGGGGGACGGCGCCCGCGTGCTGCGCGCGCCGGGGATGCTGTTCCTCAACCTGGTCTTCGTACTGGTGGTGCCGCTGGTGTTCTTCTCCGTGGCGCATTCCCTCGTGGTGATGCAGAAGAGCGGGGCGGTCGGCAGGGTCCTCCTGACCGCGCTGGGCGTCTTCCTGTTCATGTCGCTCGTGACGGGGATCTTCTCCTTCGGCTTCATGTCCGTGTGGAATCCTTTCACCCGGATCCTGGGCCAGGGCGGCGCGATGCCCGGCGTCACGGGCGAGGGCCTGGACCTGGGCGAAGCGATCGTGGCGGCCCTGACCGTCGACGACTTCCCGCTGCTGCTGTCCCGCGAGCACCTGCTGCCGCTGATCCTCTTCTCCGCGCTTTTCGGCCTCGCCGTCGCGCTGCTCGGCCAGAAGGCCGCCCAGGTGGAGCGTTTCATCGCCGAGGGCGAGGCGGTCGTCATCAAGATGATGGAGCTGGTGATGAAACTCGCGCCGATCGGCATCGGCTGCTATTTCGCCGACACGGTCGGCTCGCTGGGCGGGCAGATCGTGGGCGATTATCTCGAAATCTTCCTGGTGGTGTGCGCCGTCAGCGCTGTATGCTATGGGGTCTTCCTGTCGCTCTATGCGCTGTTCTGCCGCGTGCCGCTCGGGCGCTTCTGGAAAGAGATGATCCGGCCGTCCGCGACGGCGGTCGGCACCTGCTCGTCGGCCGCCTGCATGCCTGTCAATATGGCCGCCGCGCGGAAACTGGGCGTCAGCGACAAGCTCGTCGACGGCATCATTCCGCTCGGAACCAATCTGCACAAGGACGGTTCGGTAGTCTGCTCGGTGGCGAAGGTGCTCTTCGCGCTCTACTTCTTCGGCGCCGCGCCGCAGGGCTTCGGCGCCATCGCGCTCGCCATCCTGCTGGCGCTGCTGGAGAGCGTCGTGGTGGGAGCCATCCCCGTAGGCGGGATGACCGGCGAGCTGCTCATCTGCGCGGTGCTGGGACTGGACCCGTCGTTCGCGGCGGCGCTGCTGATCATCGGCACGATCTGCGACATCCCCGCCACCCTGCTCAACGTGGCCGGCAACCTCGTCGCCCCCCTCCTCGTCCAGCGGATCAGTCCGACGGAGTAATCCCTATCTGCCGTCCGGAACGACGGTGTACATCGTGTGGCCGTCCGGGGTGCACTTCAGCTTCTTGAAGAGCTCGGACACGGTCACGAAGACGTATCCCTGCTCCTTCAGCACCGGGATGGCCTCGTCGAGGGCCTCGACGGTGGCCTCGTTGCCTTCGAAGTCGTGCAGGAGATAGATCGCGCCGGGCTCCGCGCTGGAGATAATACCCTCGCGGCGGAACTCCATGCTGGTGGTCGCCTCCCAGTCCTGGCAGCCCTTGCCGCAGATGAAGGTCAAGTCGATCCAGTCGAACATCTCCGGCTTGACGTTGATGTACGGCGGTCGGAAGAGCGTCGGGCGCTCGCCCGTAATTTTCTCGATCAGGGCGGACGTGGTCTCGACTTCTTCCTTGACCTGGGCATCGTCCATCATGGTCATCATCGGGTGGGAGAAGGAATGGTTGCCGATCTCGCAGCCCTGCCCAATGGCGCGCTTCATGTTCCCGGCGCTCTCGTCGGTAATATTCTTACCGATGACGAAGAACGTGGCCGGCACATCGTGCTTGGCCAGCACGTCGAGCATCTTGGTCTCGGTGGTCAGGTTGGGCCCGTCGTCAAAAGCAAGGGCAAGATACTTGACCGGCTCCTTGGGAGCGCAGGCCACTGCCAGCGCGGAAAGGCAGATCATTAGGGAGTGTTTGATAGTTCTTGTCATATTGTTCAACTGGAATTCGTCTTACTTCTCAAGTCTGGCCGATTTGAGCGGCCTCCTCTTCAAGAAGAAGGAAACGATCAAAGTCGCTCTGATAAAGACGGTCTTGCGTGATACGATACTTCTCCCATTCGGTTTCCGCGTGGATTCTTGCCATTTCCGCGCTGACCTTGCCTGCATCTGCCAGGACTTCGCGATCCAACAAGGTAAGGAATCCATTGAGGCGGGTCTCCCAGTCTTCCATTGTCATGGGAATATGGCGTAGCGCCATGCTTTCGGCCAAATCCAGGTAGGCTGAGACCATCCGGCTCAACTGGGCCAACTCGTCTTCGCTCAAGTAATTCTTCGCAACAGTCACATCGGACTTTCTCACCTTTCCCTTCGGGGCATCTTCCCATGTCGTAAGGCCCATATGCTCTTTCTCTGCATCAGCGCGCTCCATGATTAGTTCCGCCGCAGTGTGACCATGAATGGCATAGTGGAGTTTGTTCTGGACGGTGGCATAGAAGCGAACGGTGGCAGGAGCATGCGGGTCGTAATCCAGTGACGTGGCGTAGATGTCGGTTATTTTCTGATAAAACTTGCGTTCGCTCATCCGGATTTCCCGGATTCTCTCCAACTGGGCATCGAAATATTTATCCGTAAGGAAGCTTCCCTCCTTGAGCCGAACATCATCCATCACCCAGCCCTTGATGGTATACTCCTTCACGATGCCGTTGGCCCATTTCCGGAACTGGACAGCCCGTTCATTATTAACCTTGAAGCCCACAGCGATGATTGCTTGCAAGCAATAATGGTCTGTTTGGCGGTTAACGATTCGACCTCCTTCTTGTTGAACTATTAAGAATTTCTTAACAGTTGCATCCCGAAGTAGTTCTTGATCGTCATAAATAGTTTTTAAGTGTTGGTTTATATCCGACACGGTAACGCCATATAACTCCGCCATCAGTCTTTGGGTGAGCCAGATATTCTCATCCTCATACCGCAGTTCTACACTCAGAGGTTGATCCCCTACTGACGCGGCATACGTCAAATATTCGGCTGCACTGGAGCGGATGGTTATTTCATTTTTCTTTGCCATGGGTCACATTCACTAATAAAACAAAGATAATTGAAACCGCCGATGAAAGCAAACTTTACAAGCTTGTATGACCTACTCTGATTCAATTAACAGAAAAAGGATGCCATAGAATGACATCCTCGCGTGCCCCAAGCGGGAATCGAACCCGCACGGCTTTAAAGGCCACTGGATTTTGAGTCCAGCGCGTCTACCAATTCCGCCATCAGGGCTGGATGGTTGTCGCAGAACAGGATTCCGTGCCCCAAGCGGGAATCGAACCTTTATCTCTGCGTCGGGACTGCAAAGGTATTCAAAAAACACGATTTATCAAATTTTTGCCGTATCTTCGCTATTCGTATGGAGAAGAAAAGCATCTACGTCATTTACGACCGGAATG
The DNA here is from genome assembly GCA_017960585.1 of Bacteroidales bacterium. Lineage (GTDB taxonomy): Bacteria > Bacteroidota > Bacteroidia > Bacteroidales > UBA932 > Cryptobacteroides. The sequence goes on along the minus strand of JAGCYX010000069.1, from coordinate 1,714 downwards.
TCGAGGCCTTCGCGCTCAAACTCGCGGAGGGGCGCCCTTCGCTGGCCATCACCGCCGACGAGGAACACAAGACGATGGACACCGTCCTGGACATCTGCCGCTGGCTGCTCGCGCAGAGCGCGAACCGCGACGCCATCGTGTGGGCCGTGGGCGGCGGCGTGACCACGGACCTCGTGGGCTTCGCCGCCAGCATCTACAAGCGCGGCGTGCGCTACGCCAACTATCCCACCACCCTGCTCAGCCAGGTGGACGCCGGCGTGGGCGGCAAGACGGGCGTGAACCTGGACAGCTACAAGAATATGATCGGGGTCACGAAGTTCCCGATCTATACGCGCATCATGCCCGAGGTCCTGGCGACCCTCCCGGCGCGCGAACTGCGCTCCGGCGCCGCCGAGATGCTCAAGACCTTCATCATCGACAACAAGGGCGGCAACTACGAGAAGGCCGTCAAGGTGCTCTCCGAGCCGAAGGTGGACTTCGGCGCCCTGGCCCCGCTCATCGAAGCGGCCGCGGCCGTCAAGCGCAAGATCGTGGAGCAGGATCCCTACGAGGAGAACCTGCGGCGCTGCCTCAACCTGGGGCACACCTACGCCCACGCCATCGAGTGGTACCAGCATACGCACGAGACGGCGGAACCTATGACGCACGGCGAGGCCGTCGCCGTGGGCATGGTCCAGGCCGCGCTCCTGTCCGAGCGCCTGGGCCTCTGCAAGGAGGGTCTCGCGGAGCGCATCCGCACCGACCTGCGCGCCTGCGGCCTCCCGACCGAACTTCCCTGCCCGGAAGCGGAACTGGAAGCCGCCCTGTGGAAAGACAAGAAAGCCGAGAAAGGCATCATCCACTTTGTCCTGATCAAGAAGATCGGCAAGGTGATAATCAAAGATCTGGATGATTTGCACCAGCCTGCAGAATAAGACCTTCGAGCAGATCCTCGCGATCCTCGAAGACCCTGCGGTCGAGATGGCGGAGATCCGCCTGGACCGCTGTGAGCTCACCGACGAGCAGATTGAAGAACTCTTCAGCGAGTCCGACACCCCCCTCATCGCCACCTGCCGCATCGACGGCTGCCCTTCGCCCGAGGAGGCGGAGCGCCGCATGCGCCTGGCCATCGAGGCGGGCGCCCGTTTCGCGGACCTCGAGATCGAGGCGCCCGCGCAGATGAGCAAGCATTTCCAGCAACTCTGCCGCAAGCACGGCACGGAAATCATCCGCTCCTACCACGACTTCGAGCAGACCCCCGACCTGGAGGTGCTGCACCTGGCCCTGGCGCGCTGCTTCCGCTACGGGGCCGATATCGCCAAGATCGTGACCACCTGCCATACGGCGGAGGACGCCGCCCGCATCGAGTCCCTCTACAGCGTCGTGCTGGAGGGCGTGGACTCGCTCCAGGGGCGCCTGGTGGCCTTCGGCATGGGCGAGGCGGGCCGCGACACGCGCCTGCAGTGCCTGCGCCGCGGCGCACCGTTCACCTTCGCCGCGCTGAGCGCGGAAGAAGCCACCGCCCCCGGCCAGTGGCCGCTCGCGGAGCTGCACGACGCCCTCTACGGCGACCGCAAGCCCTACCGGGCGGAAGGCCGCTCGATGCCCGCGTCGAAGAGCTTCGCCCAGCGGGCCATCCTCGCCGCAGCGCTGGCGGAAGGCACCTCGCACCTGGGCGGCTACAGCCCCTGCGGCGACTCCGAGGCCGCCCTGGCGCTGGCCCGCGCCCTCGGCG